>JBPCQW010000106.1:0-2662 GCA_050997715.1 Hassallia sp. | reverse complement strand
GTAGAAAACTGGCTTAACCCAAATTAAAAAAGCGAGTATCTAATTTTTCTCCTTTAATCCCAGAACCTACTATGACTCAAAAAATCTATCAACTTCCTCTAACCTTTGAGCAAATTCTTAATCTTGTCCTACAACTTCCAGCACCAGAACAAGAACAACTCATTCAAGAAATAAAGAGAAACTCTCCAAAAAATCAAGACGAAGATTTACTTAGTGTTTTTGACAGAATCGGCAGAAATGCTCAAGCCAAAGGACTAACCGAAGACATCCTAGAAGAATTACTCGCCGATGAATCATAAACTAATTGTCATTGACACAAATGTTTTACTTAGTGCTGCCCTGAGTCGTGATGGAACAGCCCGTAAAGCCCTAGCTAAAGCCTATAAAGAATTCTTTATTGCTCAAAGCGATGAAACTTATCAAGAATTAAATACCCGAATTTACAAAAGTAAGTTCGATAAATATATCTCAGATGAAGAACGGCAAGATTTTTTGGATGTAGTTAAAAAATACAGTCAATTTATAGAAATAAAATCTCAAGTAAACACCTGTAGAGATCCAGACGATAACAAATTTTTAGAACTTGCTAAAGATTCCAACGCCGAGTTTCTGATCACAGGAGATCAAGACCTTTTATCACTCAAGACCCTAGCCGAATATCAAAACCAGATCATTACTCCCAGAGACTTTCTTGACCTTGATTAATTCACATTTATACTTGATTATGTTTATACTTCATAAATCATGCACACGGAAGATAAATTTGAGGACATCATCGAACGGGAACTCCTGCAACTCAGTGGCTATCACCAAGGCAACCCAGCCAACTATGACCCAGAAACCGCGCTTTTCCCCAGCGAAATCATCAATTTTATCCAAACCACCCAACCCACACAATGGCAACGCCTAGCCAACACCAGCCCCAGCGATGCTCAAAAAATTTTAATCACCAGCCTCACCAAAGAACTCAAAAGCCGAGGAATGCTTGATGTCCTGCGAAATGGCTTCAAATGCTATGGCAAAACCCTGCGAGTTGCCTACTTCCAGCCCAACACAGGCATGAACCCCGAAACCTTGGCACTCTACCAAAAAAATCGCCTCACCATCACCCGCCAAGTCACCATCAAAACCGGGGGAATCCCCGATATTCTCCTCAGCATCAACGGTTTACCTATCGCCACTATCGAACTCAAAAACCCCTTCACCGGACAAACCTACCAAAACGCCATCCACCAATATAGACACGATAGAGATCCCAAAGACCCCCTATTTGCCTTTAAACAACGGTGCTTAGTCCATTTCGCCGTAGACACCGAAGAAGTCTGGATGACCACCAAACTCGCCGAAGAAAGTACCCATTTCCTACCCTTCAACAAAGGACATAACCACGGTGCAGGCAATCCCCCTGGAGACAATGACGAATATCGCACCAGTTACTTTTGGCTAGAAATCTTACAAAAAGATAGCCTCTTGGAAATCTTAGCGCGATTTCTCCACCTTGAAACTAAAGAAACCAAAATTCCCACCACCACTGGCGTTAATTACCAGAAAAAAGAAAGCCTGATTTTCCCTCGCTACCATCAACTTAATGTCGTCCGTAAACTCATCGCCCACACCAAACAACACAAAGCCGGACATAATTATTTGATTCAACATTCGGCAGGATCTGGGAAATCAAACTCTATTGCTTGGTTAGCCCATCGCCTGGCCAATCTCCACGACAACCAAGACGAAAAAATTTTTCATACCGTCGTTGTCATTACCGATCGCACTGTACTAGATCAACAAATTCAAGACACTATCTATCAGTTTGAACATAAAGCCGGAGTTGTCCAGAAAATTGACGAAAACACCCAACAACTGGTTACAGCCCTCAGCGACGGTGTACCGATTATCATTTCTACAATTCAAAAATTCCCCTTCATTACCAAAGCGATCGAAACCTTAGCGAAAAAAGGTAAAACCATAGACATTACCACCAAAGATAAACGCTTTGCCGTCATCGTTGATGAAGCCCACGGCTCCCAAACCGGAGAAACCGCCACAGAACTCCGCAAAATCTTGAATAAAGATGGGATCGAATCAGCGATCGCTGCCCAACTCCTGGAAGATGAACTTGAGGAAGATAACCTCAGTGACGAAGCCAAAAAACAATTACTCAAAGAACAACTCACCCGCACCAAACAACCAAACCTCAGCTATTTTGCCTTTACCGCTACCCCCAAGTACAAAACCCTACTCGTATTCGATGAACCCGGAGAGAACGGCGAAGCCCCCTTTCATCTCTACACTATGCGCCAAGCCATTGAAGAAGGCTATATTAAAGACGTTTTGGCAAATTATACCTGCTACGAACGCTATTACGAACTCGTCCGCACCTGTGAAAATGACCTCGACTTACCCCGTCGCCAAGCAGCCAAGGCGATCGCCCGATTTCTCGAACTCCATCCCTACAACATCGCCCAAAAAGTAGAAGTCATCATTGAACATTTCCGTAATCATACCCTTCACAAAATTGGGGGTCGAGCCAAAGCAATGGTTGTTACCCGTTCCCGTGAACACGCCGTTAAATACAAACTCGCCTTCGATAAATACATTAAAGAAAAAGGCTATAGCGATATTAAATCCCTCGTTGCCTTTTCCGGTTCCATTGCCCTTGATG
>JBPCQW010000094.1:0-11941 GCA_050997715.1 Hassallia sp. | reverse complement strand
GTCAATCTCGCACCCCAGCAATTACGGAAATGAGTGCAGAAGCGGAAAAATTAGAAGCGATGTTAACAGCAGTATGTCAGCATTTAGCGAAAGCGATCGCTCGTGATGGTGAAGGTGCAACTTGTCTAATTGAAGTGCAAGTTAGTGGAGCAACCGATGAACAAGCAGCTAATCAAATCGCTAAAACCATCGTCGGCTCATCTTTAGTTAAGTCTGCCATATTTGGACGCGATCCAAATTGGGGACGCATTGCCGCTGCTGCCGGACGTGCTGGTATTCCTTTTGAGCAAGAAAACCTGCAAATTAAATTAGGGGATTTCTTAATGATGGAGAATGGTCAACCAATAGCTTTTGATCGCAATGCAGCGAGTGCTTATTTAAAACAAGCAGCAGCGAATGCTTCCAAACCAGAAAATATGATGGCTACGAATATGAGTAATGATTTGTCAGGCGATCGAAGTACAATCAAAGCTCAAAGTCTAGATAATCCGGTGATAATTGCAGTCAACGTTGGTAATGGACACGGTTCGGGTAAAGCTTGGGGTTGTGATTTGAGTTACGACTATGTGAAAATTAACGCCGAGTATACTACTTAATGCACCCAGCGGTGCAGAGGTAAGATGGCTAAAGCAGCAGATATCGGTGGGAAGCGTTTAATTAGTTTAGCGCCAGATGCTTGGGTAAAATGGGTAACGCAATCCCCCGATGTCTTGGCTAGAGAAATTCTTGCTTCGGAATTTCAGTGGATTAGCCGAGAAAGCGATGTTGTAGTTAAAGCTTACCATCCGCAAATCGGGGATTTTTTGGTGTTGAATGAGTTGCAATTGCGCTACAACACCCGTCTACCTCGCCGAATGCGTGCTTATGCGGCACTGGCAGAGGAAAGATATAATTTACCAGTTTACCCGGTGCTAATTAATATTTTGCCTCCATCAGAGACAATGCAAATTGTTAGTGGCTATAAATCCGAAGTTTTGAGTTTACACGCTCGTCAAGATTATCGGGTGATTAATTTGTGGGAAGTTGACGCACAGATTGTTTTTCAACAACCTTTACCATCCTTACTTCCTTTTGTGCCAGTCTTAAAAGGTGGGGATGAGGTCGCGGTAGTGCAGCAAGCTGTACAAGCTTTACGTGCTGATGAACAGTTAAATGAGTTAGAACCGCTATTAGCCTTTTTTGCTAGCTTTGTATTGTCTAGTCCTTTAGTGCAGCAAATTATGAGGTGGGATATGGCTGTGTTACGAGAATCACCTTGGTATCAAGAAATTTTGCAGCAAGGAGAGATACGAGGAGAAACACGAGGAGAAACACGAGGTTTACTTTCTGGTATTGAATTAGGTTTGGAACTTAAATTTGGCGCCCAAGGGTTACAGTTAATGCCAGAAATCTCTCAAATAACCGATTTAGATGTATTAAAGACGATTCGCGAAGGGTTGCGGACAATCAATTCTCTAGAGGAAATTCGGCTTCTTTATACAATAAATGAAACATGAATTTTCTCGAATCACCGCAACGCATTTCTGTAGTTGGTACTAGCGGTTCTGGTAAGACGACTTTGGCGAAGCAAATTTCGCAGCGTCTTACCATTCCTCATGTAGAACTAGATTATCTGCACTGGCAACCTAATTGGGTGGAAGTCCCGAATGATGTGATCACAGAAAAACTTTCTCAAGCGCTGTCGGGTAATACTTGGGTTGTAGATGGAAATTATAGCATGGTGCGCGATATTGTTTGGGGAAAAGCTGATACGGTTGTCTGGTTAGACTATTCCTTTTCGGTGGTGATAAGTCGTGTAGTTTGGCGAACATTTCAGCGAGTGGTGAAGCAACAAGAAGTCTGCAATGGCAACCGTGAAACTTGGAAAACCACCTTTAGCCGTGATTCGGTGATTTTATGGGCGCTTCAGACTTATCATAAAAATCGCAGAGAATATGCGCTGCTATTGAAAAAACCTGAGTATGCACATCTTAATATTGTACATTTGCGATCGCCTGCATCTACACAAAATTGGTTGTCACTAATTCATTAGTATTATGAGTAACTTACAAACAAAAATACCGACTGATACATGGGTAGCCGCAACTTGGGATGAATACATCCAAGAAATTGAAAATCCCGCATACGAAAAAGCCAAAGGCTACTACTACAACGGCAAAATGAGGATTGAAATGCCACCAATAGGTAATGACCACGCTAGCGACCATACAATAGTTATTGTTGCTGCTAGCAACTACGCAGCTATCAAAAACATTCCCATGAATGGCAAGGATAATTGCACTTACCGAAAAACAGGCTTTAATGAGGCACAACCTGATGTATCTTACTACATTGGTGAAAATGCTGATGCAATTCCTTGGGGTACTTCTATCATCAACCTTGATAACTATCCACCGCCAAATTTAGTGATTGAAGTTGCAAATACAAGTCTTGCAGATGATAAAGGTGAAAAACGCTTGCTGTATGAGGAATTAGGAGTAGCCGAATACTGGATTATAGATGTGCGGAATGTCCAAATTATTGCTTTTGCCGTAGAAAATGGCGGTAGCCGCAAAATTAGGGAATCTCTAGTTTTACCTGGTTTAGCAATTTCTCTTTTAGAAGAAGCTTTCCGACGTACTCGACAAATGAATCAAAGCCAAGTTGTAGCTTGGTTATTATCGCAATTTCAGCAATAATATCATTAAAACAGAAAAACAGGCAATTAAGTAGGGTTCGTAGTAAGCGATTTATCGCTCTGGCATTTTAAGGACTAAAGTCCTCACTACGAGTTGACGTTTAATTTAGTTCTCCTACTTAAGCCCTTTTTCATCATCTTTACAAGCGTTGCAGCAGACTTAAACCGTGGGTATCTGTACCACAAGTGCTGTAAAGATCAAATTCGCTAGCTAACTGTAGTACCTGTTTTGATTCCAAGGCACTTGCTCGCCAAGGATTAGGATTATTGTAGGCGTAATACGTTTCCACCCCATCAATACCAGCCTCAGCAGCAGCGGGAATTAAATCGAAATGCGATCGCTTGTAACGAGCTGGATGAGCCAGTACCGCTAATCCCCCTGCATTCTGAATTGCCGCAATCACGCTAGCTATCTGATAATCTTCACCAGTAGCAATCTTTCTTTGCAGATAGCGTTTTATACTGGGGTGTTCTGGCTCGAAAGCATAACCCAAAATGTGAACTTCCACATTTAAAAGGTTGGCATTAATTTCTACACCACTCCACAGGTAAGGAGCATTTGCACCGGGGTTTTTCCACTTCCAGTCTTCTAACCAAACTCTTGCTGCTTGGTAGCCGTTAACACTATGATGGTCTGTGATCGCAAATCCTTCTAAACCAATAGCGATCGCCTGTTCCATCAATGCAATCGGCTGCAACCTGCCATCAGAATGGACAGTGTGCATGTGAAAGTTAAAACACCTCGGACAACTTTGTGCGTCGATGTTCTGGAATACTTCTTTTAAAAGTTCCCTGGAAGCAGTAGTCCGGGCAAAATTTACAGCCATAACCCCCTCTGTAAAGTATGTAATTCTAACACTCCAACAAGATAGATTTACAGATGACAAATACCACCACTGTAAATCAGTGTTGGAGCCGCTATTTTTTCAGCCTCATCAGCAAATTTTTTCAATATGTTAAGACTACGTTAGCAAATTAAAAGGCTGACGGTCATGAGTATTTTCGATGGTAGTTATGATTAAAAGTCATAAATATGGCATTTAATATCAGTAAATACCGTATATAAGTTTGATATTCAATAGTACTTTCGGATAAGTTTTGCTCTCTAAATAACAAAAAAGTAATCAGTATATAGACAGAAAATCCTATATTTTAGTATGGTAATCCTAATAATTCGCCATCACCAGCAATTACTTGTGCGATCGCACGAGCCGGAATATCCTGTAATTCAAAGTAATTAATCGTCTGTTTTACCTGATTTGGTGGAACTAGCAACACAAATCCAATCCCCATATTGAAAGTGTTATACATCGCTTCGGCGCTAACTGAACCAGTTTCAGCTAGCCACTGAAATACAGGGGGAATAGTCCAACTATTCGGGTTAATTTTAATTGCTTGATTTTTGCCTAAGCATCGCGGTAGATTTTCTGGTAAACCACCACCAGTGATATGTGCCATAGCGTGAATTTCTAAGCCTGCTTGACGTGCAGCTAGAACGGGTTTGACGTAAATGCGGGTAGGTGTGAGAAAAGTTTCGCCTAAAGATTGACCGTTGAGTAATTCTGGGCGATCGCTCCAAGATAAATTGCCTTGGGTGATAATCTTTCTCACCAAACTAAAGCCATTGCTGTGGACACCACTGCTAGAAAGTGCGATCGCAACATCTCCTACTTGCACCTGAGAACCATCCAACATCTGGCTTTTTTCGACAATTCCCACACAAAACCCAGCCAAGTCATACTCACCCAAAGAGTAAAAACCTGGCATTTCTGCGGTTTCTCCTCCCAGCAAAGCACAACCAGCCAGCTTACATCCAGAAGCTATACCTGCAACCACCTGAGTTAATTGCTCTTTTTCTAACTTACCTGTAGCGACATAATCTAAAAAAAACAGCGGTTCGGCGCCAGATGTCAGCACATCATTCACGCACATTGCTACTAAATCAATACCAACAGTATCATGGCGATTTAGAAGGAAAGCGATTTTCAGCTTTGTACCCACACCATCCGTCCCAGAAACCAAAACTGGTTCCTTGAAACCCCCCGGTAGTTGAAAGCAGCCAGCAAAGCCACCCAATCCACCAATTACTTCCGGTCGAAAGGTACTCTCGACCAAATTGCGAATTTGACCTACAAAAGCTCGACCCGCTTCAACATTAACTCCTGCATCCCGATAATCCATAACACTTAGTCAATAGTCATGTTTTCCACAGTAGATGAGTATAGAGTCAAAAGTACATCATCGGTAAGTTTTTCACTCCTAACTCCTGTACAGACGCGATTAATCGCGTCTGTACCTAAATTATCAAAATACCTCATTTTCAATACCGCGCCACCATTCCCCCAAATTCATTAAGTCTTCGTGTATGTCTGCTAATTCATTAGCGTAGTCATTTTCTGAAAGCGTCGGTTGACGGTCTTGGAGTTTTTTCAGTCGCAGTTGCACCAACAGCCAAGGTTTAGTGATGCTATTCGTGGCTTCGATGTATTGCGCTAGTTCTTTGCTATTCATAAATTTTGATTTTTATTGCCCTACCTTTTAAGATACAAGTTATATAGCAATCCGTTTATAAATCGTGAAAAACAAGATCCCCGACTTCTTTAAGAAGTCGGGGATCTTAGCCGTAAAAACAGCCACGAAACAAAATCGTGACTGTTTGTAAACTAGATAAATTCAGTAATGATTTCCGCGTTACAGTGCCGACAAAAAAAGCTGATAATTATGCTTTGGCTAAATTTTGTGCAACAAAATCCCAGTTTACCAACTGATCTAAGAAGTTCTTGATAAAGGCAGGACGAGCATTGCGGAAGTCAATGTAGTAAGCATGTTCCCAAACGTCTAGAGTTAGGAGTGCCTTTTGACCATGTGCTAGAGGGTTCTCTGCATTCGGTGTTTTTATCACCTTCAGCGTACCATTATCATCAATCAACCAAGCCCATCCGCTGCCAAACTGTGTTGCAGCAGCGGTAGAAAACTCTTCTTTGAATTTATCAAAGCTACCAAAATCTTTATCAATTCTCGCAGCTAAATCACCGCTGGGTGTACCACCACCGGCTGGTTTTAAAGAATTCCAAAAGAAAGTATGATTCCAAACTTGAGCAGCGTTGTTGAAAACTCCTGTTAAAGAGGGGTCTTTAAAAGAAATTTTGATTACTTCTTCTAAAGACTTGTTAGCGAGGTCTTTACCTTCAACAAGCTTGTTAAGGTTGTCTACATAAGCTTTATGATGCTTACCATAGTGATACTCGAAAGTCTCAGCTTTCATGCCATACGGCTCTAAAGCGTTAATATCGAAGGGTAGGGGGGCTTGTGTAAATGCCATAAGTGTGAAATCCTCTCTTTACCGTTTTTTAGTTTAAAGCTAGTGCTACAGCTTTGGAAACTATAGGTTTTGTGTTAAGCAGTTAAAGGTGCTGAACACTGAAAAATAAAACTTAACATCGTTATTTTACTACCAAAGGCAGGATTCACACAAAGTGGTTTTGCGACAATTGAGAGCAAATCTATCTAAATGAATATGCAATAGGTAAGAGACAATGCCGCTTATCTTGCGATAGATATATTTCGTCATCAAGTAATTTCAATTTAAAAATGAGTATTTATTGTTAATTAAAGCAGTCACAATTAAGAAACAAGATTGGATAAATAATTTATTGTTTTATATGATGTCCTGCAAATCACACATATTATTGTAGAGACGTTCCACCGGAACGTCTCTAGTAAATACAATTATTTTTATGAAAGCGGTAATGGGATTATTTAATTTTGATAATGGTGAGTGGATACTCACCATTATATTTCAATACGGTTCAGTTAACGAAAAATCTCAACTTTTTAAATCCTGAAACACTGATTATTGCGTTTAATTATTGAGAATAATATCAATTGCCGACCTTAACTGAACCGTATTGCATTATATTTAACTAATAATTAACAATAGATGCTATTAACTTAAGGCGAGACAAAGAGCCTGAGTGAACTTTTTAGGATATATGTCCCGGCTTAAGTGAGTAGCGCAGCAATTAGTGTTAATTACAATTGAGATAATTGTTGCTGATAGAAGTCAACAATTTTTGCAGTGACTTCTGAAATAGAGAGACCATCGGTTTGCATTTCAATTGCATCGGCTGCTTTCTGCAAGGGGGAAACTTTGCGCGTGCTATCTTTCCAGTCGCGTTCGGCAATGTCTTTTTCCAGCTGCTCTAAACTGACTTCGGGTTGACCTTGTTTTTTAAAGTCTTGCTGACGACGCCGTGCCCGTTCGCTAACGGAAGCGGTTAAGAAGATTTTGACTTCAGCATCGGGGAAAACGTGGGTACCGATATCCCGTCCTTCAGCAACTAAACCACCTTTTTTACCCCACTTTTGCTGTTGTTTAACTAGTGCTTCACGTACAGCGCTCTGTGCGGATATGGCGGATACTTTTGATGTTACGCTTGGCATGCGAATTACCTGAGTAACATCAGTATGATTAATCCAGACTCGTATAGGTGATTGTAAATTTTCGCCTTGAGTCAGTTCAATGATACACAGGTTTGCTAATTCAGCGATCGCACACTCATCATCCAAAGCAATTTCTTCTTGCAACACTAGCCAAGTGAAAGCACGGTACATTGCACCAGTATCTAAATATACTAGAGCCAAGTTTGCTGCCACTTGACGAGCCACTGTGGATTTCCCAGCACCAGCCGGTCCATCAATGGCGATGACGGGAGAGCGATCGCGCAGGATAGTATTATCAATCAAACGTGTAGAACCAAGACGAGCTGCGATCGCAAGCATTCCTTCCTCCTTAACTTCCTCTAAAGACATCAACGTAGTCGGTTCAACCAATTCAATATATTCGACTAAAACAGTAGTGACCATTGCAAGTTCTTGCTCCACCGCTGCTATAAGAGTGCTGGTGTTACGAACGCCCGCTTTAAATGCTGCTTCAGCTTGCCGCAAGCCGCGATATAATACCGCTGCCTGCTGCTTTTGCGTTGCAGTCAAATATTGATTGCGGGAACTCAAGGCAAGCCCCGATGCTTCCCGCACCGTTGGACAAGCAACAATTTCTGTCGGCAAATTCAAATCAGCCACTAGCTTTCTAATAATTGCCAGTTGCTGACCATCCTTTTGACCGAAATAGGCTCGATCGGGCTGTACCAAGTTAAAAAGCTTGGTAACAATCGTAGCCACACCCTGAAAGTGACCTAGCCGAGAACGACCACACAAGCGTGATATCATAGCAGATGGAGGGATAACTTGTGTAACAATTGAATCTTGTATACTCTTCTGCGGAACTCCTAATTCTTCCGGAGAAGGCGCAAAAATCGCATCCACACCAGCTTGCTCACAAAATTGTCCATCTGCCTTCAAAGTACGAGGATAGCGTTGAAAATCCTCATTGGGACCAAATTGCAGGGGATTGACGAATATACTGACGATTACCGTGGCGTTTTCTCGCCGTGCCCGTGAAATCAAGCTTAAATGACCTTGATGCAAAGCTCCCATCGTTGGAACCAGACCAACTGGTGTTTGATACCAGCTGGTTGCCTCATTTGATAGCAGTTCCGACCACTGGCAAAGCTGATTTTCCGAACGACGTTTAGCTAAATAACAGCGTAAAGCTGCAATTGTTGTCAGCAGGCGCACAAAATACCCCTAGTTCTTCTTGAGCCTCTCCCCCGTTAGTTTATATCTGAATTCAGGGGAAAAACGAGTGAACTAGGGGAAATGGGGGAGTGGGGGATGGGGAGACAGGAGATAGGGAGACAGGGAGACAGGGAGACAGGGAGACAGGGAGACAGGGAGACAACAAAGAAAATTCTCCTTGTCCCCTTGTCCCCCTTATCCCTAACCCCCAGTCCCTAATCCCTACCTTCCTAAGACTTCAATCCGCACTGGTGCAACACCACTGCCCATCATTCCTAAAATTCGGGCAGCAGCCACAGAAAGGTCAATCACTCGACCGCGAATGAATGGACCGCGATCGTTAATTCGCACTACTACAGAACGACCGTTGTGGGTGTTGGTAACGCGGACTTTAGTACCAAAGGGTAAATGACGATGGGCAGCGGTTAGTCCTTCTGGGTTAAATCTCTGACCGCTGGCGGTGCTATTGCCGGAACCATCATAGCCATAATAAGAAGCTACTCCCCTGAGGGTAACTTTCACAGGTCCAATGTTAATTTCTGATGGCAATTTTGGGATCGATACTGGTAATTGTGCCGGTAAGTTCAGAATCTGCTTGAGGGGAGAAGCATTGCCTAGTAGTCTCCGCAAGCGATTGGTGGTTTGTAATGCGTCTTCTGCCAAGTTATTGGTTGTGTCTGGCGATCGCGTTTGATCGTTGATTTCGACCAATTCTTCGTTATTGACTTTGATGATATAGCGATCGCGCTTATTTTGGTCAGCAGAGACACTTTTATTCTGTGCCTGATTTGTTGTCGCGCTAAGAGCTTTCCAACTGACGATTATTTGACTGGCATCTACATTTTCCCGGCTTAACTGGTTTATCCTCGCTGCTACTACACCAGCTTTTTGAACCGGGTCATCATTGTCAATGTTTGTTTGGTTACTGACATCGATTCTGCTTCCAAGACTCGCTACTTTTACAGAACTGTCAGCAACAGCATTGTTTGACTCTGTACTTTGAGTATCACCAGTTACACCAACTTTGGCATCTAGTTTGGTTTCTTCGCTCTTCACTGGTGTAGAACTCACAAAGGTGAGAACAGGAATCTTGCGAATAAATAGCGTTGCAGCCTGACGACCTCCAATATTGTGAGGATGAATTTCCGTGATTACGGCATCCGAGGTAAGGTTCCCTGCTGAGGATTGGTACTCTCCCACCTTGACGACATCGGCTGAAGGTGTTTTTTGGGAAGCGGTATCCGTTTCCTTGGCTGTTTGAGTGCGACCGACTGAGGGCATTCCCAAAACAGTCATAAACAGGGTGACAATAGTCCACAAATGTCTTTGATTCATGCGTCCGTTTTTAAAGCGTGTTAAGAACTGAAGTTTTATCTTTCCTGAGATTTTGCACCACAATCATGTAAAATCATCCAAAAATTTCAACTCATTCCGCTTTCACTTTTTGTTTATAACTGCAACACATTAACATGAACCTTTTCCCTAGGGGATCGGGGTTGTATGGTAACTATTAGTAAATTTATCAAATTTAAATTTTAATTTTCAGCACAAAACCTTTCCCAAAAGCGGATTTTGGCTATTTAATACTTGTTTCAAAAATAAATTTTTTTCTTAGTAAAACGTAACAATATTTATTGGATAAATTAATTTTAATAGTGTAAACAAGCGACTATCAAGTTAATTGCTGTATGTATAATATCGAAGCCTAAAGCTCATGCACAAAAAAACTTAGAAAACAATAGCATTAGCTTTAAAAATTTAAATATAAAGACTGAGATTTTATTAGATTAATTAATTGATTGCCTTTCATCTCAGAGACACTACACAAGTATTTGCAAAACTAGAGACTAATTATCTTTTTCAAATAGTTTGATTCTATACAAACCCCGATGCACACAGTCTTAACCGATGTTTGAGAATTTGTCAAATAAACCACCTACGGCAACAGTAGCTGCTAGCAGTAATTATGAGTACCGATGAAGTTATAATTTTTTATCGTTAGATAAAAATCAATGATGAGAAAATTAACCAGGGTTAGTCAGCAAATTTTCGCTTTATTTGCCGATATAGCGAAAAACTACGCAAAATTTCCCCCGCATCGCGTTTTTATAGCCTAATTTTTGCTCTTTAAGCTGCACTTCTGATGCCACAAGAAAATTTAGAAGCTATTCTCAACGACTTGCATTGCAAATACAAGTCACTGCAAGATGGTGTAGTGGCTAAGTATATACCGGAATTGGCAAAGGTGAATCCGGAGTTGTTTAGTATCTGCGTTGTAACTGTTGATGGTGAGGTTTACCAAGTTGGTGATGACAAACAGCTATTTACAATCCAGTCGATTTCCAAGGTGTTTGCATATGGACTTGCACTTGAGGATCATGGACGGGATTATGTTTTAACTAGGGTTGGGGTGGAACCGACGGGAGATGCATTTAACGCAATTATTTTAGATGAGCAATCAAATCGACCATTAAATCCAATGGTAAATGCTGGAGCGATCGCCACCACCAGTTTAATCAAAGGTTCAAGTCCAACCGAACGTCTCAATCGAATGTTGAATACGTTTCGCAGATACATCGGTCATGATGTATTTGTTGACATCTCCGTATTTACCTCAGAGCGTTCCACCGGACATCGCAATCGGGCAATGGCGCACTTAATGCTAAACTTTGGCATGATTGATCCTAACATTGAAGAATCGCTGGATTTGTACTTCCAGCAATGCGCTGTGATGGTAAATTGCTACGACTTAGCAGTTATGGCAGCTACTTTGGCAAACAAAGGTATCAATCCGCTGACAAAAGAGCGTGCCGTGAATAGCAGTTATATCAAAGACATTTTGAGCGTCATGTATACCTGCGGTATGTATAATTTTGCAGGGGAATGGGCTTATAAAATCGGTATTCCCGCGAAAAGTGGTGTTTGTGGTGGAATTATCGCTATAGTACCAAATCAGATGGGAATCGGAGTGTTTTCACCGCGTCTTGATGCGCGTGGTAACAGTGTTCGGGGGGTGAAGGTCTGTGAGGAACTTTCTCAGCAGTTAGGCTTACATCTGTTTGAGTGTTCGCGCAAGAATTGAAAAGGGCAAAATTTGTGCAATTAAACTTTATTTATATTACTAAGAATAATAAATTTTTCTCACTAAAAAATACGAATTTTACGAAAATTTTTATCATTAGATGAGCCTTTAGGAATATAAAATATTCTTATTAATAATTTATAATTCTCCAGAAAGCTTTAAGCAGCGTTATGAAAATTAAATATACTGATAATAACTAGATAAACAGATAAAAAAAACTTTGGTAGTAAGGGCATTAACCCTTATTACCTTCATATTGAATGCTAAAGTATTCATGACGAATAAGCGAGAATATTTGACAAAGTTGAATTTAACCATCTACTTAGCAAATTTTTAACATGAATGCAAATCGATAATGTAATGTTGTATTTAGCTACAGTCGTGACAGCTAACTCTGATGTACGCCTGATTTTCCTTTCAATTGCTATTGCCATAATTGGTTCATGCATTGCGTTAGATATAGCTGAACAGATCTCCCTTGCTCAAAAATCTAGTCGGCTGTGGTGGGTGATCGGTAGCGCACTTACCTTAGGAATTACCATCTG
>JBPCQW010000073.1:0-16210 GCA_050997715.1 Hassallia sp. | reverse complement strand
AATACACGTATTTAAATAACTCTTCTTACAAACGTCAACGGGACGGAAACCGACCCCGCTGAGGAAAGCGCTTTATTTCTATACCTTTTACCTTTTCCCCTCTTAAAAAAGCCCATTCCCCATTCCCCATTCCCAATTTAAGTTTCCTGGTCAATTTTTTGCACTTCGTCATCTGAGAGTTTCACATCAACAGCACGCACTGAGTCTTCGATGCTAGAAACTTTGCTAGCACCGGGTATAGGTAGAATGCAGGGCGATTTGGAACGCAGCCACGCTAAGACTATACAATACACGGATACGTTTTTATATGAGGCTAGTTGCGCGATCGCTTTAATATCTTGCAAGTCACTATGCCGACGACTACCACCAAAGGGACTCCAAGGTAAAAAGGTTAATTGTTGCTGTTCGCAATACTTCAACACCCCATCTTTCTCTGGCTGTCGATACCAGGGGCTATATTGATTTTGCACTGAAACAATTTCCACGAAATCTTGCGCTTGCTTAATTTGCTCTACAGAAAAATTAGAAACTCCCACAAAGCGAATTAAACCTTCTTTTACTGCTTCTTTCGCAGGTTTTAGGGCTTGTTCTATGGTATAATCTGGGTCTGGCGAGTGGTATTGCCAAACATCGATGGGTTTATTACCGCCTAAAGCTTCAAAGCTTTCGCGAATCGTTTTGCGTAAATGTTCAGGATTGCCGTTGCGTGTCCAGTTTCCCTGAGGACGCATCAAACCACCTTTGGTAGCGACAACTACATTGCTGGCATCACCATTGTAAGTCTGCAAAGCTTTGTGAATTAGTTTCTCGTTGTGATGCTTATCTGATTCATCTTTGCAGTAAGAGTCGGCGGTGTCAATGAAAGTAACGCCTAAATCTAAAGCGCGATGAATGACTTGGATAGATTCGGCTTCGGGAGGTCGTGAGCTTAACGACATTGGCATACCTCCCAAAGCGATCGCGCTTACAGAGACACCGGTTTTTCCTAGCTGTTTCGTTTGCATATTTCTGCTTCATTTACTTATGTACCAGCTAGTCACAGTGTTTTTGCTAATTCATCCGTCGTGAGGCTTATCTGTTCGTAGTAAGTACAGCTAGGCGTAAAAACGAGCGTGTTTTTAAACGCAGAGGAACACAGAGTAAGCGCAAAGAGCGTTTTATCTGTGTTACATAAACTGCAACAAAGCCAGAAACCTGTTTTCGATTGAGCCATACTAGCCTTAACTTCAACTATCCAAAGGTAGGTTATGAACACCTTGACTAATGCGACGCGAAAACCGACTTTATTTTTGACTGTGCTGATGGGAGGGGTAATTTTCACAAGTTGCGCTTCTGCACCTAACCTACCTGAGGCTGCAATGAATAATCAGACAACAGCAAGTCAACCAGCAGCATTACCTTTGAGTGATACTACAACATCTCAAAAGGCTGAGGTTGCACAAGTACCTCGTTCTCGTCCGCAATTAGTTAAAAAAGCAGCAATGAGTTTGATTGTTGATTATGTAGATAAAAGTGTTAATGCTGTCTCGGAAATTATTAATAAACAGCAAGGAGATTTAATTAGTTTACAGGAACAACAACCGACAAAAACAAACGCTCGTCACACCGCATCAATACAGTTGCGAGTACCGCAAAACTTGCTGCAACCGACTTTAGATGAATTAGCCAAACTGGGAACTGTACAAAGTCGCAATATTAGCGCTGAAGATGTAGGCGATCGCTTAGTGGACATTCAAGCGAGATTAACTAATTTGCGGAAAACAGAAGTTAATTTACAGAAAATTATGGATCGCGCTGGTTCCGTTAGGGATGTGCTAAGTGTTGCCCAGGAACTTAGTCAGGTGCGACAATCTATAGAACAAATTGCTGCTCAATTAAAAAACTTACAAAATCAAGTTACTTATTCAACTATCACTTTGAAGTTAGAAGCCGCAGTTTCTAGCAACGGAACACAACGCGCTTTGGGTTCACAACTTCAAGAAAGCTGGAATAAATCGACTAATTCTTTTGGTGATTTTACTGTTGGTTTGCTAAAGTTGGGTATTTGGTTAATGGTTTACAGTCCTTATTTGTTGGCTTTGGCAGCGGTTGGTTATGGCTTTAATCGTTGGCGGAGAGGACATTCACCACGTTTGACGCGAACATCAGATGCTGAGTCGGACTAGTACAGCTGGCGCGGAAATAAGCAGACCATTAAATAGCCAAAACTTTGCCCTGCTGGGGTTTAAGTTCTGCCTCTTCTAGTTGGATGCCTAAGCCAGAGCCGGAGACACCATCGCTTTTCCCACTCAAGCCGCCGTTTTACGAATCTCCTTTGCTCAACGATTGCTTAACCGTCTTGGGTTTGATGTGGGGATAGCGATCGCTCTCAATGTGATCGAGCTTGCCCTTGCCCGATTCCATCGCATACGTGTATTGGTCGTAAACGTACTCTTCGACCGAGCTAGCCGACGCTTTTTTATCAGCAATCCAAGCTTTCATCTCGGCAATACTGCCCAATCGTTTTTCACTTAATTGGGTGCCCGTTGCTGCTTCGTAAGTAGCTTTCAATTGCTTCTCGGTGAGCGTATCACCTGCAACCTCCAGCGCGGTGTTTGCCAAGCCTGGATCGCTCACCGCTTCCGCTACGTACTTGGCAGTATCATCAGTAGTAGTAAAATCCATCGGCATTTCACCATTGCCCCAGTATTGAAAGACCTGATTCTTTAGATCGAACATAGGCATATAGGTGATGTACTCCATAAACATCCCGTTCAAAACTAGGGTATATTCCAAACCGCTCTTCTGAAGATACTCAAATACTTCCTTACGCATATCTAAATTGTAATTGTCGCCGTAGTCCAGCTTGCGATAGTCCGCCGAATAATCGGAGGGAATGAACCGCTTCACGCCCTGCTGTTTGGCAGCATCAATCAAGTTTTTCTGCCCTGGCACAGTCACTTCATTGTTACCGATCGCAGATACGACCACATCGACCCCTGCACACAATGGCGGTAAGGTTTCAGGCTGCATCACATCACCTTCAACGATCGTTGCGCCCTTAGCTTTCATTGCGTCGATCTTTTTACGATTTTCTGGATTGCTGTCGTTAAGCGATCGCACCATTGCTCGAACATCAATGTTGCCTTTGTCGAGTAGAGCAGAAACAATCTTAGAACCCAGCATACCAGTAGAACCAGCAACCAGAACCGTCAATTTTGTCGTCATTATTTTCCTTGTAAAGTTTACAGAATTCATTCTTTGCCGCTATCTATTAATGAGGCAGAGTTGTTACCCGAACAGCAATTGCACGCGAGCGATCGCTTTGCCGGAGCCAAACTTAGATCATCTGGTGTTGGGTAATTTAGCTTGCGAAACCTTGTAAGAATTTGGTTTTAGCCGCAGGATACTGCTGGGTGACTTGCTCAAGTGCTTGATTGGCTTGTTCTTGATCGGGAAAAGGTATTGAAGCGGGAGGCAATGTGCGCGTTTGGGCAGGTACTGCCGTCGCCATAATCACGTACTCAAAACCTGCGGGGACATAAGTGTTGAGTAATCGTGCCGTTTCCGAATCGATTTGAAAAGCGTGTTTTGTACCCCGTGGAATTGACACAAACGATCCGGCGGTTGCTTTAATCGGCTGGTCTTCTACAAAGAAGGTCGCTTCACCTTCGAGAATGTAGAAGGTTTCATCTGCCGCCTCATGGATGTGAGACCCTGCTGCCGGACCGTGCGGCACCAGCTGTTCTATACAAGAATACTGTCCATCTGTATCTTCGGCAGTCGCCAGCATGATCCAGAGAATGCCCATACCCCAGTAAGCGCGACCTTCGGCATTATTGACTTCAAAAGATTGTGGCTTGTTTTGTGCGTTCATGTATAAATCCTTTACTTAAATTGGTTATGATAACGATCGCCGACTGGCTCTCCCGGTCGGGTTCAACTTGAGTGTGGTGCGAACCTAATCTATTATTTAAAGATTCCAATTCCAGCCTTCGTCGCCATAGCTTGCGACCTTAATTTAGAACAAATCTACTTAGAGATTAGTGAATTTAAGCATCGAAATCTATCACGTTCTTGCTGTCTTGAATGTATTGCCTCGGAGTAACACATTCAAGCCGCTTGAAGTGTGAGCCAAAGTGGCTTTGACTCGCAAATCCAGTTTCAGTGGCTACTTTCTCAATCGACCACTCTTTTCTTAGCAGCCGTTTTGCCTGCAAAATTCGCACTTGAATTTGATAAGCGTGTGGGGGCAGTCCAAAGGTTTTGCGAAACGATCGATTGAGATGAAAGGAACTCAAGTTCGCAATCTGTGCTAATTGCTCTAAGGAAATCTCTTGATCGTAATGGTCTTCTAGATATGCCCGAACGCGCTGAACGGGCTGAGGTTCTTCCCCTAACTTGGCTAGACTTGGTGGATCTTCTGCACAGCGCAGAATTAATTGTGCTAACAAATCTAGGATCAATGTCTGTTGTTCAAGCTGAGAAATGGATTGTTCTAAGGCTTGATGAACTTGAACGATTTGTGTATTAAGGTCGCGGTCATGGACTAGAGGCATCGGAAAAAATGGAAGCTCTGTTTCGCGTCCTGCAACTTCTATTGCAACTTGCTGAAGTAAATCTGCACCTACCCGTAGCCCTCGAAAAGTGCAGTCTTGAGTACTCGTAGCATCAGCATGATGTGCTTCACCAGGTTGTGTCACCACCAAGGTATTTGATGGAACGTTATGCATCGTGCCTCGGTAGTTAAACTGCCAGCCGTCACCCTGCCTGATGCAAAGCTCCAGTTCTTCGTGAAAATGGCGGGGCAATGAATGGCATTTAGAAACACTATGCACCAACTCGACCGATTGCAGGTACTGCGATCGCCAAATTCTAGTGCGTGACGGATTCGCTTTCATCGGTTGTTTTTCTGATTGTGTCGCAAATTATTTTGAGTGACATCATGGTTTGTTTATTTCTGCCGACCTATACTAGGAGAAAATTTTGCTTTTCTCCGATATTATGTCCGCTTTTATTAATAGTAATAAAAATACCTTAACCCTCTTAGAGACGTTCCGCCGGAACGTCTCGACAATATGTGTTGAAAACGCTGATTCACCCAGCAGTTTTACCTGAAGTCAGCAAAATCTCAAGAATGTCATGCTGTTTGCCGCTGTTTTTCCAGTTAACTCGAAATGCTTGGGAAACTTGTAAAGCGTGAAGTCTGTGATACCAGCCATAGGCGATAAATTCTTCGGGTTCATCTGATATTTGCAGAAAATTAGTTCCATACATTCCAGTTTTTTCGCTTCCTTTAACGATAAAATCATCATCGTCTACTGGGTGATAAGGTCCGGCAATATTATCAGAAATATACCAATAGAGTGAAGAGTTAGTTACTCTTTTGTGCTTTAATTTTTGCAGCCAATCTGGGTTAAAAAACTGCTTAAAGCAAGAAAAGAATAAATTATATTTACCGTTTTTATAAATGACTTGAGGACGTTCTAAATGGTAGTAGGGCCAATCAACAGCATCTACAGGTGCTTCTACAGCAGGGGGTAGCAATTTGTAAGGACCAGTAATTTTATCTGCTACTGCTAAACCAACACATCCTTGAAAATTACCAGTTACTCTAGAGCCGGCACAAATGAACATATAATAACTATTAGTTTGCTCATCTTTAAATATATAAGGATCGCGCCAGTGTAAATGCTCTGTCCAGTTGCTGCGTCCATACCAAGGGTCATCAGTTTCTGGAGCTAATAAAGGGCGATCGCTAGAACGTGTAAAGTGTACTCCATCGGTTGATGTTGCTAAACCTATTGCTTCATTCCTCAGGTGTGGTGGTTCTTTGCCACCTGCTGAATAAAATAAATAGTAAATATTATCTTCTTTATACGTACAACCAGCACATACTCTTCCCGATTCCCAATAATTACCTGGCTCTGGCTCTAGAATAATTCCTAAATCTTCCCAGTGGTTCATATCAGTAGAAACCGCAGCACCAATGTTACTATTTTTCCACCAAGGGTCTTGTATTTCTACCGCTTGTAAGTAATACATACGATAAATATCGCCATCTTTGAGTATCCAAGGGTCCCAAAGCATCGGTTGACCTCGACGAAGCGATCGCATAATTTCGGTGATAGTTTCGCCTATTTTGATTTGCAGAGGCTCAATTATGCCTGTTGGAGCCAAATGCTTATTTTCCATAGGTAAAGGCTCTAGAATACTGACAATTCTTTGTTGTAATTTATTTAATTTCATTTGAATACGAAGAGCGTTAATTGGGATCGTTAGAATGCAAGGGCTGAAAGTCTGATAAGCTAATAGTGCCATCCAGAGCAAAAGTCGCCCACTGCGGATCGGATACTCCTCCAACAAAATGTCCGCCTTCATCTTGTTTCTGGAAGCCATAGAACGCTGGGTAAGTTTCGCTTTCTGGGTTAACCAGCTTACCTGCATATAGATAGTTGCAAAGCAGATTAGCTGGTTCATCTTCCCAACGAATGCGATCGTAACTAACCTTACTTCTATCTTCGATTGGTTGAGAACGGACGTAATAAGTTACTCCGATTGGTACTTCTTTTGTAAAGAAAGGACTCCAGTGAGGAGCAAATATAAGGTATAAACGCCAGTATTTACCATCATTCGTTTTGCGCCAAAAAACTTGCGGAACCTCTAACAAATAAAACTTTTCGCTTGTATATAAAATTTTTAATGGTTCATCTTGCCAATTCGATAAATTGGGTGAGGTGGCAAAGGCTACTACACCCCCCATATCTGGGTTTGAATATTTAGGACGCGCACAAATAAAAGCATAATATTGCCCGTCAGTATCATCTTTAATAACATAAGGATCGCGCCAATTGCTGCCATCAAATTCACTTTCTATTCCCGGATTGGGAATAACAGGTTTTTCTAAAGATGCGGGTGTCCTTGTCCAATTTATTAAATCATTTGATGTGGCAATACCAATGTTTTGCGGTGTACGTCGTTCCTGTGTTGTTTCTACCAACGAATCATTTTTACATTTTGCTGTGTAGAGCAGATAGTAAAGATTATCTTTTTGAATGATGCTTCCTGTCCAAATTACCGAATTGTCCCAGAAATCCCCGTCTCTTCTTTCTAAAACTGGCTTATCTGGATCAATTTCTTTCCAACCAAAATCGGTAAGGATAGCATGACCAATTGATGCTAAAGTATGTCGCTTTTCGGGAAGGTAAGCACAAGCGAGTTGTGAGGCTTGTAGGTAGAAAATGTGCAAGGTTTGCCCTTGCCAAGCAAACCAGAAATCCCAACAATATTTATTACGAGGATGCCAAGGCATAGATTTTTGTATTTAAATTGTGAGGAATTGAGGGTTGAAATTGAAACGCAAAGGTACGCTGAGGTTAGCGCAGAGGTCCGCTGAGGAATGTAAGTTATGCTCTTCGCGTTCAATTATTCTTGCTTTAATTTAAGTAGAGGAATTAGAAACCAGCATAGCGCTGTAAATCCTGCACTGATAATTACAAGAACTGAAGGTGCAACTCCCGAATTATATAAGTAACCACCTAAGATGGGACCTGGTTGTTTCGCAAAGATATATACAGACATTAGCAATGCGTAAGCTGAACCTTCTGCACCAACAGGACAAGCTCTGGCGGCAATTTCTAATACACCGAGCATGGCTATCATGGCAAAAAAACCAAAAAATATACTCACTAAAATAGCGCTTTGCATATTAGATATAAATAATAAACCGAGTGTGGAAATAATAGTTAATCCAATCGCCATATTTAACAGTAACTGTCGGGAAATCTTCAAGGCAATGATGCCAAAAACAACCGCACCTAAAGCATTGGCGATCGCTTCATATGTACCCAAAAGACCTAAGGATTGAGCGTCAAACTTCAAAACGTCTTTGTAGTAATATATGATGTAATTGATTAGCGGCGGGACGAGAGTAAATTCAAGGCAAGCAATAAAGCCAACAACAGCTAGAAACTGCCGTGACTTGACTGCTGTCCAAAGGGATTTCAGACTAGTTTGGACTAAAACTGTTTTTTCCTGCTTTTTTTCATCCCCAAGTAACACAAAGGTTCCGATTAAACCAATCAAGGGCACTATTGCATTAATGCCAAAAGCGATCGCTAAAGTAGAATTTTGAGCCAACCAGCCGCTAATATAATATAAAAGCGCTTTCCCAAAACCCAGAGCAGTCCATTGAGCCGCTTGTAAGCCAGCAGTGTTGTTAAAAATCCTGCCTTGAACGACCATGATTTTATCTGTAAGTACGTCGCTAAAGGCTATGGATAGATTGACTAAAATTATAGCGATCGCCAACACATTAATCGTGTAAGATTGAATGCCAGCTAATCCTAAGAAGACTCCCAGCGCTAGCGTATAACAAATAAAGAAATAGCTTTTGAACTGATAGCCAAATATCGGAATCGCATCACCAATAATTCCGTAAAGTGGTCTAATCATCCAAGGAGTAAAAACTAAACTGCTGAAACTTGCTAACTGTGCAGGTGAAAGTTGAAGGTTTTCTTTGAGATAGATCGTAAGCGGAAGTCCGAAAAGCCCTGGAAGACTTCCGTAAGTTTGAATTAAATAAAACAGAACCATGATGCAGATAACTCGCCGCATTACCTTCTATCCCTTAATATTGTTGTAGTGAAAGCGCGTTTTACTTTCTTCTACTCAAAGAATACCTAAATTTTATTTAAACAAACCGCCTTCGCGTTAGCGTCTCCCCTTCTCCCAAAGGGAGAGGCTAACGCCAAGGGAGAAGGGCGCCAAGGACGCCAAGAGAAGAAGAAATAGATAATCTTATATAGCAGTCCTAAATATGAGCGTGAAAACTCTCTTTTTCTTCCTTCTTGGCGTTCTTGGCATCTTGGCGGTTCGTTAAACAGAATTTTCACTTTTGCAGAGCAAAAAGGCAGTAATTAAGACGCTAAACCAAATTCCATTGCTGAGAGGTTGGTTTGAGTATCAACCACTTTCTCTAACACAAAACCAGACTTCTCAAACAACTCTTGAAATTCTTGCCGCGTGCGCCATCCGCCCCCCGGCACTGCTACATTAATTTGTACGGCAAAAATTCCCGGCATAACACCATCGGGAGCAACTTTTGGTTCATCTAAATCGGGGACGAAAGCTTGCAAAAGAATTATTTTTCCATGCGGTGGAAGTGCTTGCTTGCAGTTGTGCAAGATTTTCATCGCGTCTTCGTCATTCCACGCTGAGATAAAATATTTCATGACGATCGCATCCGCACCTTTTGGAATTTCTACAAACACATCCCCAGTGATGATTTGCACCGCATCTTTATTAATTCCTTGCTTTTCTAAATAAGCAGGTGCAGTTTCGGCTACATAAGGCACTTCAAACAATATTCCTTTACAGCCAAATTGCTTGACAATTCGCCCAATTAGTCCGCCCTGTCCGCCGCCAACGTCCATCACGGTATCAAAGCGGCTAAAGTCATAAACATCCATCAACGCATCAACTGCGTGATTTGTCAAGTAACTCATGGCATTGATGAAAACATCACCACTCCATTCATTGTCCTGGCAAAACTGATAAACATCCTTACCGTTTGCTCTTTCAAATGGCACTTCACCAGTATGTAAAGCATCTTCCAACACTTTCCAAGCATCCCACTGAGCGGGTTCGGTGATGTGCATGGCAAAATGACCCATTGAGGGACCTTTGTTGGTGACAAGCAAATTTGAGAGTTCAGTAGCAGCAAAAACTTTCCCTGGCTTTTGCTCTAAGATGTCTAAATGAGCTAAACCACGAAGGACGAAATAAAGTCTTTCAGATTTGGTATTTGTCTTTTCGGCTAAACTTTCAAGACTCTGCTCTCCTTCGTCTTGAAGCAGGTTAAATATCCCTAAGCGGGCAGCAATATAAATACACTGGCTTTTTATGAAAGCCAAGACCATATCAAAAAGTTTTTTCTTAGCTTCGATTGAAGAAGTGTTAACTGCTGTGGTTGTCATTGTTGTATTTGTGTGGTAGAGTGCCAAACTTTTCTGCGAATGCTATATAGTCGAAATTATCAGGTAATTCCTCAATATAGATAGCCTTATTTTTTGATAACGCTTTGAAAGTTCCCAATGGCGACATCACTCATCATGTTGTCAGTGGCTGGAAAAGAATTCATAACCATGAATAATATGATGGTTAGCGTGGTTTAGCTCAGAAAAGCATTATACCGGCATTCTTGGCTAAACACACGCTCCAATTTATGAAGGCGATCGCCTTTGTGATCAGCGCTAACTTTCCCACTCAGCATTTGTACTAATGAAGACGAAACTTATAGGCGCAGGAGTGCCAAGATAGGTAGTAGAAGGATATTAAAGCTCGTATGCCAGAACTACGCCAATCAATTGCCCAGCACTATCACGATCGCACTAAATACGATCCGCAAACTCTTGCCTCGAAAAGTCACAGTATTGACTGGGCAAAGCAGCCTGTGCCTTTTAAAGAGTACAAAATTGGCTCTGACTTCGATCTCAAACCCTACATCCAAGAAAGACCAGAGGAATTTGCCGATAACCCAGATGCTCAATGGTGGCAAAGACTTTCGCGGCTGCTATTTTGTAGTTATGGGGTGACGGCGAAAATGCCTTCGATGGGAAGCACGGTTTATCTACGATCCGCGCCGAGTGCAGGTGGATTATATCCCGCTGAGGTATATGTGGTTTCTCGCGGTACGCCGTTGTTGCCACCTGGATTGTATAATTACCAGTGTCGCGATCATTCGCTGATGCATTATTGGGAAAGTGATGTTTGGCAAGCTTTGCAATCAGCTTGTTTGTGGCATCCGACATTAGAAAATACCCAAATAGCGATTATCATTACTGCGGTTTTCTATCGTTCGCAATGGCGTTATGAAGATCGAGCTTATCGCCGGATTTTTCTCGATTCCGGACACCTTTTAGGCAATATTGAGTTAGCTAGTGCAATTACAGATTATCGTCCCCACTTAATCGGCGGTTTTGTGGATGATGCGGTAAACGAACTACTTTATGTCGATTCACAACTTGAAGGTGCAGTAGCTGTTCTGCCTTTAGCTGACTTATTAGATGTCAAACAAAATCTGCCTTTAGGACGAACCGCTTTACCATCCCCCACCGAAATTGATTATCCGCAAATACCCGATGGCGAACTGTTGAGATATTTCCATACCTCCACACAAATCTTACCAGGCACCACTGGCAAGCTCAACTTACCAGAGGTGAAACAAGAAAAATCCTTAGAAGATAAATACAACTTTCCTTTTTGTCAAAAAATTCCTACCGCTACTACCCCCATCGACTTGGGAATAAAGCTAGACGAACTGGAAATGAACATCCTCAAACGACGTTCTACCCGCGCTTACAGCGTTAGCGATTTAACTTTTGATGAACTGAAAGCCTTACTCAATTTTACTTACCAACCGAAAAGTTACATCGACCAGGGTTTAGATCCAGATCCAGACTACTTTGATTTGAATCTAATCGAAACATTTATTGTCGTTTCTGGAGTGAAAGGACTTGACGCAGGCTGTTATTATTACGCACCCAAAGCGCAAGAATTAAGACAAATTCGCTTTAAAAACTTCCAGCGAGAATTACATTATCTCTGCTTGGGGCAAGAATTAGGGCGAGATGCGGCGGCGGTGCTTTTCCATACAGCAGATTTGAAAAGCGCCGTAGCTCAATATGGCGATCGCGTTTACCGTTATTTACATATGGATGCCGGTCATTTAGGGCAAAGGCTGAATTTAGCGGCTATTCGCCTCAATTTGGGCGTCAGCGGTATCGGTGGCTTCTTCGACGACCATGTAAATGAAGTTTTAGGTATTCCTGCTGAGGAGGCAGTTGTTTACATCACAACTTTAGGCAGATCGAGGTAAAACTAAAATTAGGGCGATCGCTCTTAATTTTCACTCTCTATGGCGATCGCTCATGCCGCAGTACTACTAATTTATTCCTTCTCAAAAATTTGGGAAAGTCTATTTTTCATTTCTTGCACTTCCCCATCACCCTTAGGTATTGCTAACAGTCGAACTTCAATTTCCGTGACATTCTTAATCCGAGTAGTCTTTTCCCAAAGTTTCCTTTCTTTCTCAGATTCATTTTCGTAACGAAATGTTACAGTATCTTGACTTACATCTAAAATTTCCACGTTCTTTAACCAGCCGTTACTGCTTTTGACAAAAAGCCAAACATTAGGCTGACCAATAAGTTCTCGAAGTTTATTCTCCATACAATAATTCTTGTAAGAAACGAGATCACTACGTTGAATAAAGACTGTCAATCTAGCTTAAGTCTTATTTTTACTACATTTTGTTAATTTTGAAAAGCTTTTTGCCAAAATATTTCTACCGATAGATGCTAAAAATCAAGTTACTAAATGGATTTCTACCGACAAATTTCGGTATTAAAGTGTCAAGCTGATTTTTCGCTAAGTTAGAGATTCCTCATCTTGAAGCAACACAATCTGGAGAGTCACCTTGCCGCATCCGATTCAACGCGCTCAACCACGTCTAGAATTTATCCCACAGCGCTTTAATTTACTTGTATACTATGTTGTCAAAGCGCTTTTGCCAATATTGCGGCGCTTTCGGCTTCGACCGTGGCTGCCTGCGGGTATCGCGCAAATTGAAACTGTAAATGTAGAGACGTTAGTCAATCTCTACCAACAATTTCAAAGCGGGAAAATTCGCTTTTTAATGGCATTTCGACACTCTGAGGTTGACGATCCTCTTTCGATGATGTATTTGCTCTCCAAGGCTGTACCGAGGGTAGCGCGTCAACAGAATATTTCATTACAATACCCGGCTCATTCTTACTTTCTTTATGACCGGGGTATGACTTTATGGGCTGGAAAGTGGCTTGGTTGGATGTTGTCTGGCTTGGGAGGGTTATCGATTTATCGAGGTAAGCGACTGGATCGAGTTGGTTTGCGTTCCTCGCGGGATTTGTTCGTTAATGGCAAGTTTCCTATTAGTGTAGCGCCAGAAGGAGGCACTAATGGACATAGTGAAATTGTCAGTACTTTAGAACCTGGAGTTCCTCAGTTAGGCTTTTGGTGTGCAGAAGATTTAGCGAAAGCTAATCGTTCTGAGGAAGTTTTGATTGTAGCGATCGCTATTCAATATTCTTACATTAATCCAAGTTGGAAAAAACTCGATTGGCTTTTAAGTAACTTAGAAGCTGATAGCGGTTTGTCGGTACAGCCAATTACTGAATCAATTGAGAGAGAAAAACTTTTTCAAGAGCGAATTTTGCGACTTGGTGAACATGTGCTTTCGCAAATGGAACAGTTTAGCGATCGCTTTTATCATCAACCACCATCTACGAACTCTAACCAAGACATTGATACTCGACTTCAAGCAATATTAAATAAAGGATTACAAGCAGCAGAGCAATATTTTAATCTGGAAAGTGAAGGAACAGTAATTGAACGATGTCGCCGCATCGAGTCCGCCGGCTGGGAAGATATTTACCGAGCAGATTTGCCAGATTTGGATAGTTTATCGCCTTTACATCGCGGCTTGGCAGATTGGATTGCCGAAGAAGCATCTCTGCGGATGTTACACATGCGTTTAGCGGAAAGTTTTGTTGCGGTTACAGAAAATTATATTAAAGAAAAGCCTAGTTTTGAAAGATTTGCCGAAACATCTTTAATTCTGTTTGATTTAATTTCCCGCATTAAAGGAGATAAAAACCCTGCAAGACCTCGCTTAGGTTGGCGAAAATCGCGGATAACAATAGGTGAACCAATTTCAGTTACAGAACGTTTTTCAAGTTATCAGAAAAATCGCGTTAGTGCCAGACAAGCAGTTGATGATTTGAAGGGAGATTTGCAAACAGCATTAGAGAAGATGATGTCGTGATAACTCAAATTTTTCTCAATGATATAATTTTGACATCATTAACGCGCATTTTTTAAGTTATTCGATAACTGACAACAATTAGCCAAAAATAACTTTTTCATACCTGTAAATAAACCGCGAAGAACATGAAGATTCTTCGCGGTTTCTTTGCGTCTACCCTACCGAAAGCCGCGCTTTTTATTTTTCTGGTGGCAAATCTACACTATAGAGAGTTTTACCTTCTAAATTAAGCAATGCGACTGTCATCACTTCTGTATTGCTGTCAATTTTGACTGTGCCAAAGAATTGGAAACCCTCACTTGGAGGTCGATTTGCTCTCAAATCTGGAGGTATACTGAGAAACTTCACTTCTGGACCAAAGGTATTGTCGAGTCTATTAGGTCCAAATGTGCCAGAGTTGAGAGGACCGGCAACGAATTCCCAGAAGGGTTTGAAGTCTTGAAATTGTGCTTTATTGGGGTCGTAATAATGAGCTGCTGCGTAATGTACATCAGCAGTTAACCAGACAACATTCTTGATATTGTTGCGGTTGATGAACTGTAGTAAATCGGCAAGTTCTAGTTCTCGTCCCAATGCTGGACCATCTCCGTTAGCGAAGTTTTCAAAGTTAGTATTACCGTCTGGAACTACCAATCCAATAGGCAGATCACTGGCAATTACTTTCCAGGTTGCTGTTGATTTCCGCAATTGATTTTTCAACCAACGCACCTGTGCATTGCCGAAAATTGCCGTTTCTTCACTTTGTTCTGTTTGACGATTCTCTGTGTTTGGTCCCCGGTAGCTGCGTTCATCTAGCATGAAAATTTCTAGTGATGAACCGTAGTTAAAGGAGCGGTAAATTCTGGTTGGGTCGTTGTTATCCAACCGAATCGGTACGTATTCTAAAAATGCTTGATTTGCCCGTTGTGATAGTAAGGAAACGTCCTTGACTGTGTAACGGTCATCATTCATTATTGTTTGTCCAGGATACCAGTTATTACGGGTTTCGTGGTCGTCCCATTGCGTTAATATAGGAACTTGGGCATTGAAGCGACGGACGTTTTCATCTAATAAATTGTAAATGTAATTGCCGCGATATTCTGTTAAGGTTTCGGCAACTTTTGATTTTTCCTCTGTGGTAATGTTTTTCCAGGTAGTGCCGTCATCAAGCCTTACTTCTGCTTGAATCGGACCATCAGCATAAATATTGTCGCCCGAATGGATGAAAAAGTCTGGGTTGAGTTTGCGGATACTTTCGTAAATTCTCATACCCCCAAACTCTGGATTAATACCCCATCCCTGACCGGCAGTGTCTCCCGACCAAGCAAAGAAGATGTCTCGACGATATGCAGGGGCAGTTCGGAAAGTACCAGCAACGGGGACGCTATACTTCCTTTTATCAGCTAAATCTTGAAAAATAACTCGGTAGAATATCTGCTGCTGTGAGGGCAGATTTTTCAGATAAATTCGTGCTGTGTAGTCGCTGACATCTGTTGCGTTTGCACCTTTGACACGCTGCACGTTGCGGAAAGATTCATCTAGAGAATATTCTACTATCATTTGCGCTGGGCGATCGCTACGACTCCAAATGACAGCTCTATTGCCGTCAATGTCACCACTAGCCACACCATAAGGTATACCAGGACGCTCTTTGTCTGATGTGATGATACCAGGTGCTTGAGCGAAACCTGATTTTGCTAAAAAATTTGTGGCAATTATTCCACCGCCGGTCATAGCTGAATTTAGCAAAAACTGGCGCCGGTTTAGCTTGAGTGGATTGGATTTCATAAAATTTAATAACCGTAGTTAAAATGCTACACGGACTTTCATAAACCGAACCACAACGAAACACCAAACTGCCCTATGGAAATCCCAAAGGGTAGAGACGTAGAAATTTAGTTAATTTTCCCGATTGCTGATTTAAATAGCAATCCCATCAAAAAAATGATTATTTTTAGTAACACCTAGAACAATACTAACGGTGCGTTAATTTGTCAAGAATATCAGCAATTCATATTGACATCAATAGAATCGCTTCCTGGTCATGGTAACAGGTTTGATTTGATAAATAACTAACCTTTTCTTAACCTTAATTTTCTAAAAATTTAACCAGAAAGCTCTATAAATTAAATGTATTTAAATCTTAATTATTAAATAGTAACTACTTTATTCCCTATTTTTACCAAGGTAATCGGCTACCATCCCAGGAAAAAAACTGTCCGCTATCTTCTTGTTTAAGCTGTTCGATAACTGCTAGTAATTGGCTAACAGTTCGCTCGACTGAGAATAATTTTTCCGCAGGTACATTGCTCTGAAATGGACGAGAAAGCTGTGTATCGGTTGTACCTGGGTGCAATGTCACTACTATAGTTTTCGGGCTGTTTCTAC
>JBPCQW010000031.1:0-32487 GCA_050997715.1 Hassallia sp. | reverse complement strand
CCTCTGGAGCTATCCTATCTGTCGAACGCTTTCTTTACGGTATCGTAACTGTATCAATCGCACTAGGCTTGTTGCTTTCTTGTCATCGCCGTTGGGGGTATGTGACTATAGGCTTTTTCGCCATAATGCTCATATACTACTCCATGCGGTTTTCTTGGAAATATTGGGTAGCTTAGGGCTATTTCATTTAATTTTAAAGTGGCATTAACCGGATTCAAACTTTTTTATCAATAGCAGTAGCTTGTGAAAGTTCATCCGGACTTTCATAGACACAGATCATTCGTGGCATAACTAGCAGATTTGACAGTAGCTAGTCGTAAAGTCATTCTCTAGATGTCTACACGTCTTATTAAAGTTTGATTGTCGCACTTAGCTAATTTGTAAAACATAACACCAATTTCTTTAAACTTTGCAACAAGTGAGAATAAACATGTCATCAGCTATCCAAAAACAGTACAAAGGTATATACTTTGACTTGATTGTTCTTGTCTTAATTGGAGTTTTCATATCTATTTCCGTATTCTTAAAAGTACCTTTTGGCAAACCAACTCCTGTCTATTACGATGATGCTCAAGCTTTAGTAAATGGCTTAAAACACAGTGATTATTTTGTTCCCTTTGGTTATACAGCCTTCTTATTTTATTTAATGAAATTAGCTGGAAACGGGGGAATTATTTTAGGGCAAGCTTTTCTTTATATAACAACTATTCTCTTATCTTATTTCTCTTTAAGAATTTTAGAAGTTACTAGAAAATTTTCTCTAGTTGGTGCTATTGTAGTTGCCATTCACCCATATCTTATATTCAATATCAAAAGGATTATTGATAATAATTTAAGCGTTCCACTTTTGCTAGGTTTTATCCTGTGCATAATCCTAATCCTAAAATATGGCTGCAACTACATAACTCTATTCTTTATTGGAACCTTAGCTGGTTCAATGCTACTTGTTAGACCAAATTTTCTGACAGTTTTACTATTGTCATTAGTCACTCTTGTTAATAAAACAAATAGAAAAGTACACTTATGGTTTTTCGCCATATTAATAGCAACAATGACAATAATTGCAGTAACAGTTCCACTCACAGGAAAAATTTTTATATTGCCAAACAATGGTGCATATAACTTATTTGTTGGTGCTAATGAATTTACTGCTGATGCACTTATTAAGAATTTAGATGTTGAACCATCTTTAGACAGAGCGTTAAAAACTAATGGTATAGATGTAACATCAGTTGATGTGAAGGGACCTAGTATGGTACCTATATATCGAAAATTAGGATTAAATTATATAAAAAATCATCCTGTTCAGTACTTTAATTTATGTGTTCTGAGAGTTTATACAATGTTTCGTCCAGATTATCGACTAATATCTAGCTCAAGTACAGGATTGAATTTAATTGTAATGATAATAATTCAAACAATAGTAGCGTTACCATTTTTACTGTGGTTGATTACAAGATTGTATTGCTATTCTTATGTAGGTATACTGCAAGGGATTATGAGTATACCTGTTATGGTTCTCTATGTTTTTCCACTTGCTCTGCTTAGTGCTAATCCAAGATTACGTTTAACCTTAGACATTGTTTTGATACTTGATATAGTATATTGCTGGGATATAAGACAACATAAAAACCCAATACTAAAAAAAGTAAATCTGATGAGCTAAAAAACTGTAGCAGGCAAGGTGCAAAATCCTTAGTTTGAGTCACTATAAGCTACACAGTAACAGACCTCAAAAACACTCGCTTTGATACTCGGCTATAAATTTTCCTGCCAAATTCACGCTATTCTAACAAACCTATAAAATCAGAGTAAAACTTATATGAACATTCTGGGAATTAACGCTTACCACGGTGACGCTTCAGCTTGCTTAATCCAAAACGGTCAACTCGTTGCCGCAGTTGAAGAAGAACGGTTTAATCGAGTTAAACATTGGGCGGGATTTCCCGCAGAATCTATTCGCTATTGCTTAAAAGTTGGTGGTATTAGTGCCGCAGACTTAGAGCATGTGGCTGTATCTTTCAATCCCAAAGCCAACCTGAATCGCAAGCTATTATTTACCTTACAAAATCGTCCCTCTGTGCGATCGCTTTTGGATCGATTTAACAAGCAAAGCAAATCTGCGAGTCTTCTACAACAATTAGCCGATGCCTGTTACTGCCAAGCAGAAGATATCCGCGCCAAAATCCACAATTTAGAGCATCATACCACTCATTTGGCTAGTGGTTTTTTTGTTTCTCCTTTTGAAGAAGCGGCAATTCTCTCAATCGACGGTATGGGAGATTTTGTCAGCACTCTCTCGGCTGCCGGACGCGGTAACGAGTTAGAATATTTTTCTCGCACTCACTACCCCCATTCCGTCGGCTACCTCTACAATGCTGTTACTTTATACCTGGGCTTTCCCGCTTACGGGGATGAGTATAAAGTTATGGGATTAGCTCCCTATGGCGAACCTGAATATTTAGAAGCGTTTCGCCGAATTATATATCCCAAAGGAGACAGCTTTGAATTAAATCTCGACTACTTTAACCACCACACTCAAGGTATTGCCATGAATTGGGAAAGTGGTTCTCCAACTGTTCAACCATTCCACAGCCCAGAGTTAGAAAAATTACTCGGTACAGCGCGAGCTCCGAAAGCGGAAGTGACATCAAAGCATCAAAATATTGCCGCATCTGTGCAAGCTGTGACTGAAGAAATTATCTTTCATCTGCTTAATTGTTTAAGCGATCGCTACAAGAGCGAAAATCTCTGTTTGGTGGGTGGTGTAGCGATGAACTCTGTCGCTAACGGCAAAATCGCCCAAAATACTTGCTTTAAAAATATTTACACTCCCATCGGTGCGGCTGACAACGGCACATGCTTTGGTGCAGCTTTTTATGTTTGGCATCAAATGCTAAAACAACCGAGAAAATTTGTTTTAAATCATGCTTACTGGGGGTCAGAATTTTCTGATGAAGAATGTTTGTTAGCTTTGCAACACCACAATCTGCAACCGAAAAAATTAGAGCGCGATGCGCTTTTAAATCATGTTGTAGATGCTTTGTGTGCAGGTAAAGTAGTTGGTTGGTTTCAAGGTAGGATGGAATTTGGTGCTAGAGCTTTAGGTAATCGCTCGCTTTTAGCCGATCCGCGTCGTGCTGATATGCGGGATATGATCAACTTGAAAATCAAATTCCGCGAAAAATTTCGCCCCTTCGCTCCTAGTATTTTAGAAGAAAAGGTCAGCGAATACTTTGAAATTGATGCGCCGGTGCCTTTCATGGAAAAAGTCTTTACAGTTCGCTCTCAAAAAAGGAAAGAAATTCCTGCTGTCACCCATGTTGACGGTACTGGACGCTTACAAAGTGTCAGTCGCAGTACCAATCCCCTTTATTGGGACTTGATAAATACATTTGCTCAACGCACTGGTATTCCCATCGTTCTCAACACATCCCTTAACGAAAATGAACCAATTGTTAGAACTCCTAATGAAGCCATTCTCTGTTTTTTAAGAACTCATATGGATGCGATTGTTTTGGGTTCTTATTATGTAGAACGCAGCGATATCAAAGTTGTTGGTTGATAGGGGAGCATCCGAACGAGTGCAAAAACGCTCATAGGCTTATAGCCTGTGGGCATTGTGCGTACAAAGCCTGCCGACCCAGGCTTTGTCTGTATAGGGTTTTAGCCACGTAGATAACACTGGAGCCAGCTTTAAACCTTTTTTTACGGAGCTATATGGGGCAGTGGGATAGTAGATTTGTGTAATTGTATTTTGGGATTTTTGGCGATCGCATCTATTTTAGACTTGACATCAACCTTGATTAATGTATTATTTTTTATCGTTTGATTAATTTTGCGAACCCGCAAAGCAATTGTTTTTAGGTTTACGGAAATTACGCAGCAACTCATGGAATAAATTAACTATAATACTGGCAGTTCTGCCTAGGACGACGAATTTTGATGCTACTTCCTCTATAATGTATGAAATATATTTGTCATAAGTAACAGCAAAATTCATGTCCAGACAAAGTATTCATGAGATAATTTTTCTCAAAACTTTCACTAGTAGTGCGAGCAAAATATCTCCTAAATTGACAGGAACACTCGAATACTGGCGTTTTCGGCTGATTGAATCTGTTCCATTTTTGATTGCTTGTGCAGTATTTCTAAGCGTTATCAGCCTGAAAAGTCCTGTCCTGCTTTTTTGTTTACTTGTTGGTAGTTTAATTACAGTAATTATACAGCAAATTGGGCACCAGGTTCATCTACCCAGGCGCTCGGTCATCTTGTTACAAATCTTAGCAGTAGCGATCGTCTTGAGTTTATTTTGGTTAGACTATTTTGCAGTTCCCGCACAAGCACAATTTTTTAAGAGAGCCGAAGATTTTTTTAGGGGTACTCTCACAAAAGATGCAGGAACAAACGATGGTACCCAAGCCGCAATTAGCTTAATATTTAATGTGTTGCGGGCAATTTACCTACTTTACATAGCAGTTGCCCTCATTGGTGTTATTAACGCAGTTCGCAAAGATGAAGATTGGCAAACTATCGCTAGAACTCCCTTATTAGTAGTTGTCGCCGTCACAATTGCTGATGTTCTCACAGGCTTTATAATTGGCGATACTAGTAAATAATTTAGAAAAAATGAAAAAAAGCTAAGAAATTTTCCATGACTCAAGACAAAGAAAAAGACTTTCGTCCAGTCAATCAAATTTTAGGAAGCCAACCTTCATTAGGACCAATTCCCGCTGATCAAGTCCTTCCTTGGACGATTATTGCCTTAGCTGCTTATTTTATCATCAACGGAATTTTTGGAGGATTTTTTTCAGACGACTTTCAAAAATGGTTGTGGACAGTACTAATTACTATTTGGGGAATGGCAACTTGGTGGATATTAACAGGTGGTAGGAGTTGGCGTTTTTTAAGTAAATTTGTTGGTGTTCCTGCTTGGACTAGAGGCTTTGCTCGTTATCAAAGCATAATATTCGTTAACCATGAAGCAAAAAATCGGAAAACAAAGCGTCGGCGTCGCAGGTAGCGAGAGATTAACACCATTTGAAGATGCTTTACACCTAGCAACAATGTTACGCATCTCACTTGGGGGACGTGATATTGGTGCTTATCTTTTGACAAAAGGATCTCAAAAAAATAGATTTTGCTTTGTTTTTGGTTTTGAATGTCGAGGTATTCATACAACTTTAAGAACAGACCAAATAGATGTAATTCTTAATAATATTGAATCGGGTTTAAAAGATATTCCTGGTAATGAAAGAATAACCTTTCATTTAAGTTCTTTTAGTTCCGATGAAAAACGACAAAAAGAACTTAGTTCAATCATCAAAAAAACGCCATCAAAAGATATAAAATACTTGTTAATGGCGGAAAGAGCAAGAACAAAAGAACTTACTGCCTCTGGTATTCGCAAACCTAAATTTCTGCGAATTTATGTAACTTATACCGTTGAACCAAACTCCAACAATGCAGATGATTCGATAGAAAAGCTTTTGGCAAAAGCTGAATTGTGGTGGTTGAAATTCAAGGGAGATATGGCAGAAGTTGAAAATCAGCGCATAGAAACTATTGTGAGCAATGCTTACAAACAAGGGTTTTCTCGCTGGGAACAAATATTATCTAATCAAATGGCGTTGGATGTAAAGCCTTTGACTAGTCAGGAACTTTGGGGAGAAATATGGAGAAGATTTAATGATACCCCACCGATAGAAATTCCCCAATTAATGACTTTAGATGAAAATGGACTGCACGAAGAAGGTTATTCCGATTTAGCTAGTACTAAATTACTTGTAGATAATGTCCACAGTACAACTTTGCTAATGGAATCTAGTGTACCTTGCGCCGATCGCTCGTGGGTTCATGTTAAGAATAAATATATTGGTGCATTAACATTTTTAGAAAAACCTGGCGGTTGGCAGAATAAATCTTCTCAACTGCGCTATTTATGGGAATTGTTGGCAAGAGAAACAGTTGTTGATACAGAGATTTTTTGTGAGTTAACTGCGGCAAATCCAGCAATAGTGAAAAACACTTTGCAACGAGTACTGAAGCAGTCGAATGTGACAGCAACGATGGCTCAAGAAAAAAGCCGAACCATTGATGTCAACGCTCAATTAAAATTAAGAAAATCCGTAGCAGCACAAGAACAATTATATGAAGGTGCAGTACCTATTTATACGGGGATAGCGATTTTTGTCCATCGTCCAACTGTGGAGAAATTAGACGAAGCAACAAGATATATTGAAAACTGTTTTCAACGTCCAGCAAGGGTAATTAGAGAAACAGAATATGCTTGGAAAATTTGGTTGCAAACTTTACCGATAGTTTGGGAAGGTTTGTTAGCAAAACCCTTCAACCGTCGGCAGTTGTATTTAACAAGTGAAGTTCCAGGATTAATGCCTTTAGTATTAACTAAAGTTGGCGATCGCGAAGGTTTTGAATTAATTGCGGAAGAGGGAGGAACACCCGTATATTTAGATTTATTTAACGAACATAAAAATTTAGCGCTGTTTGCGACAACTCGTGCTGGTAAATCAGTATTGGTGTCGGGAATTTTAACTCAAGCTTTAGCGCATAATATTCCGGTAGTGGCGTTAGATTTTCCTAAACCAGATGGTACATCTACCTTCACCGACTATACAGAGTTTATGGAGGAGAGTGGAGCATATTTTGATATTTCTAAACAATCGAATAACTTGTTTGAGCAGCCAGACTTGCGATCGCTAGATCCAGAACAACAGCGCGATCGTCTGCTCGATTATACTGGCTTTTTAGAATCAGCCTTAATGACAATGGTTTTAGGCTCATCTACAGAAAATCCATTGTTATCGCAAACCGTGCGATCGCTTCTTAATTTGGCTTTAACAGCTTTCTTTGCTGATGAAGGAATAAAAGAGCGATATCGAATCGCAATTGCAGGGGGATTTGGCAGTCCAGCTTGGCAAAAAACCCCCACATTAAGAGATTTTCTCTATTTTTGCACAACAGAACATCTACAAATCGACTCTGTAAGTGGCAGAGTTGAAGATGCCTTAAGTCAAATTCAATTGCGCTTGCGGTTTTGGCTTTCAAGTCGCGTAGGACAATCGATTTCTGCACCATCTAGCTTTCCCACCGATGCCCAACTTTTGGTTTTTGCTCTCAGAAACCTCTCAGATAATGAAGATGCAGCAGTGCTATCTTTAAGTGCCTATTCAGCAGCATTACGACGCGCACTCAGCAGTCCAGCTTCCATATTCTTCATTGATGAAGCACCAATTCTATTTGAATTTGACCAAATTGCTGACTTAGTTGGCAGAATTTGTGCCAATGGTGCAAAAGCTGGAATTAGAGTTATTTTATCAGCACAAGACCCCGATACCATCGCCAAATCTAAAGCCGCATCTAAGATTTTACAAAACTTAACAACACGATTAATAGGACGCATTCAACCAGTTGCCGTCGATAGTTTCATGCAAATATTAAAATATCCCCGTGAAATTATTTCTCGTAATGCTTCAGAAAGCTTCTTTCCTCGCAAAGAAGGTATTTATAGCCAATGGCTGTTAGATAATAACGGTATTTATACCTTCTGCCGCTATTATCCAGGTTACGAACAATTAGCAGTAGTTGCTAACAATCCCAACGAACAAGCTGCACGGAGTAAAATAATGCGACATCATAGCGATAAATATGAAGCAATTTCTACATTTGCACGTCAGTTAGTGGCTTCGTTACGTGGTAGTTAACATAGCAATTTTAAAGCATTCATTCGTCAAACCCTCTCTTTCCTCTTCCTCTGCGTTCTCAGCGTCTGGAGCGGTAGCCTGCGGCAAGCCACTTCTCTTCTCCTTCGGAGACGCTGCGCGAACGAGACGCTCCGCGAACGTGTCTACGTTTCTCAAAAACCTTTTTTCACAAAATAATTAGATATTTTTCCCGATTAAGACGTATGAAAAAAATCACTCTTTTAACATTTTCTCTATCATTCCTCATTATCCTACCAGCAACAGCGCAACTAGGCAAAGTTTGGACTGATTTTCAATCATATTCTACAGATTTACAAAATTATTTAACAAATAATGTCAACGACAGTTTAAAACCTGTAGAATTTCAATCTCAAAATGCCATTGATAACGCAAAAGGGGAATTGAATATACCTAATCCTGTTGACGCTGGAGAAAAAGTTAGTATTGATATATTTATCAACTCTCTATCAGATAAGTTTGAAAATAATCCTGTGGTACGTTCAACTTCAGTTAGTAATGAAATAAATCGTTTAATTACTCGTAGTTCAGCCGCAGGTATTTTGGGTGTAAATGGTCAAATTCGGTCAAAAACAAAGCTACAAGATACTGAAAATAGACTGGAAAATATTGGTGTGTTTGCCGATGATCCAGACGAAGAGAGTAATAGGTTGCTCAAGCAATTTAGCGACTTAGCTAGTAATTTAACTGGGACACCTCAAACTACTGCTTTATCACAATTAATAGGTCTTACTCAATCGCAAAACACCGTTAAAATACAACGCGAACAAGTAAAAATTGTAGCCGAAACACTTGGTCAAACAATACAGACGAATCAATCTTTGCAATACACTAATTTAAATCTCGCAAGTCTTTCTCAGCAAATGGAAGATACAAATCGTGCTAGAAGAGTAGATGCATCCGCAGAAGCAGCACGACTTTTGCGAACTACTTCTCAAGCAGATTTGTTTGGCAGACAAACTAACAACTAAAAATCATGATTAAGAATGTGTTCTTACGTAGTGAGCGGTTTAGCGCTCATATCAAGGCTTTTAATGGCTGTTAGCGGAGCTTTCCCGTAGGGTAGCCATTACTACAAAAAAACCTTTACTTACACTTTTAATAAAGAATTTAATTGAGCCTTAACTTGCTTTTAAAGGAAATATATAAAAATGAAAGATGTTTTCCCTATTTTTTTAATTCAAATTGGCATTAATGATGTTCTGAGTAATGGAGCCACAACTGCTACAAGTATTGCCGAAGGTTGGGATAAACAATGGGTAGATTTATTACAAAATGACACTAGTAATAATTTATATGGAGCGCTGACGAATCTAGGTACCTTTTTTGCCGTAGGAACCCTACTGTTTTTTATGTTACAGTGGCTAAAAGATACTATCAACAGCGATTATTCCCGTCCAATATCGGCTTTAATTTGGCCTTTTGTAGTAGTGATACTATTAACCAATTCCGGAAATGGCACTGTATTATCTAATTTGACATTAGGGGTAAGGAATTATCTCAATACAGTCAATCAGCAAGTAGTGACAACAGCAGACGCTAATCGAACTTATCAGCAAGCACTGAATATGACTGTTGGTGAAGAAATAGCCGGTTCTTTATTGCGTCCTTGTCAGTCACTAACTGGTGAGCAACAAAATCAATGCTTTGTCAAAGCTAAGGAAAAAGCTGACACCCTCTGGCAGGAATATAGAAATTTATACGGAGATCAACCTTGGATAGATCGACTAGAAAACAGAGTAAATAATATTACATATAATACAGCTAGCATCTCCGAAAATTCATTTGATTCTTTCTTGGGTTCTACAGTCCAAATTAGTATCAAAAACTTTTTAGTTTCATTGCAATATGCTTTCCAAAATTTGATAGAAGCGACAATGTTGCTGATAGCAGCTTTGGGACCGTTAGCTGTGGGTGGGTCTTTACTACCTGTAGCTGGTAAACCAATTTTTGCATGGCTTACCGGGTTTTTATCGATAGGGATTTCTAAGATTTCATTTAATATTATTGCCGTATTAACTGCCGCAGTTATTGTTAATGGACCGGGACAAGATGTTAATGCCGATCCAGACTTAATGTGGTTTATAATTTTTCTGGGAATTTTAGCCCCGATTGTATCTTTATTTGTGGCTGCTGCTGGAGCATTTGCAGTCTTTAGTGCTATCAGCAATACGGCTTCGTGGGTGAGGGAGAGGGTATAAATCTCAAGTAAGGGGGATGACTAAATGGTACGTTTACTGGAGAAAAGACAACGAACAGGAAGTATTTTAACAATTTTTGCGATCGCTACTTTCAGTTTGCATCTATCGGCATTATTTTTATTAATATTTCAAGGCATAAATATTCGCCAACTCAGCTTGAGAAAACCTCCTAACTTTGTCCAACTGATAGATGGCAAACCAGCAAATGTTCCTGATGTGGAAAGAGAACCTGAAGCAATTCGGCAATTCGTCAGTAAAACGATGACATCAATGTTTAACTGGTCGGGAAAACTTCCACCACAATCTATCGAAGAAGTAACACAACCTCAAGCAGATGCAGGAATATCAATTCAAGCTTCACGAGGAGGTAGCCGAAAAGTTAGTACTACAAGTTGGATAGCCAGTTTTGCCTTATCTGAAGATTTTCGTAAAGGTTTCTTAAGCCAAATTGCGGAAATGACACCCCCAGAAGTTTTTTCTAATAACCCCCGTCAAGTTATTTCCGGACAGTTAGTGATTAAGCGAGTTTATCCACCTGAAAAAATTGGTTTGGATAAATGGCGAGTTGGGATGGTAGCCGACCTGATTCAAAAAAAACAAGCTGACAATAGAACAATAGTAACTCGTTTTAATAAAGATTTACTTGTCCGGGCGGTAGATTCTTTTGCTTATCCACAAGTTGAGAATACCACTGTTCTACAAAAAGCAATTTATAGCGTCCGTGCCGATAAACTAGAAATTTACGAAATTCGTAATTTATGTTTAATCGATGAATACAATAACCAGAATCAAGATATAAATGTATGCGGTAATAGACAAAAAACTGATAGTTTTATCAAATAAATTTTTCTAGGTAAATATTAATGCAGATACTTAAATCTGAAAATAAGAAAAGCAGTATTTTACCATTATTTGCCGTCGCAACTTTTGGTTTGCATCTGCTCACTTTATTAGTACTGTTTTTCCACTGGTCTATGTTGCAGCAGTTACAGCGACGATTAACACCTCAAAGTTTAGTGCAACTTGCTGATGGACGTGCGATAACAGTAGACCCTAAGCAGAATTTAGAGCGAGATCCAGAGACAATTCGGCGCTTTGTGGGTGAAACTATGACTTTAATGCTTAGTTGGTCGCAGCAACAACAGCCAAAAGCTGTCTGGGAAGTTAGTTCCGAACTGATAGCGAATGAATTGCAGCCCAAATTACAATCAGAAATTAGTCCTACTGAAAACTTAAGTAAAGGAACTGAAAATGTATTGGTTATACAAAGAGTTTATCAACCCACAAAAATAGAAAATGGTAAGTGGAAAGTGGAAATGTTTGCTAATCAAATAATTTTTACAAATTCTGATAGATTGGGAAAGTCAATTTCCTTTAATAAACAAATTTTAGTCAGAGCAATTGATGAACAAGCCGCTTCACTGCCAAACTCACCGTTACCTTTGAATTTGGCAGCTTATCGGCTAGGTGAAGCTAGATTAAAAATTTATAATATCTGTGAAATACAAGATAAAAAATGTTTCTAAAATTATAAGCTAAACTATACTAAGTAATCGCATGTTCAATTTATATGTAGTCACGGCTGAAAACGCCTCCCACAATCACTTTATTGAATTTTAAATTTAAAATTACTTATGACTCGATATTCAATTCCTTCAGAAAATTTGCCACAAAATCTAGTTAGTCCACCCGAATTAGACTCTTTAGATTGGGAATCACGGATGGCAAGATTGGTTGGTTTGCAAGAAGAATCTTCATCGCTATTAGCAGATGAAGCAGTAGAAGAATCAACTTCTTCGTTGCAACCTTTGTCTGAACCTCAAGAAGTTCGGACTAAGGAATCTCTTTCATCTAATCCTTTTGCTAAGTTAGGCTTGGTGGGTGCTGGTACTTTGGGTATAGTTTTGGTAGCTGGGGTGTTTTTGTCGCAGCTAATGAACACTGGTAAGCAACAGCCAAAAAAGAATAATTCTGTTTCCACGCGATCGCAACCAATAAGCGATTCCCGCCCCCAACAGCTACAATCAGAACTAGAGACTTTAAAAACTAAATTAGCCCTGACTGAACAAGCAGAAGCGGTGAAAGCAGCACAACAAAGGCTGAGACTTCAAAAACCAACACCGACTCAGCTTGCATCTCGACCAGTTTTACAACCACAACCATCATCTGTCAATACACCGAGGATACCACTGCAAAGGATACCAACACCCGTGCGAACAGTTTATGTGCCTCGCACAGTCACTGTTGAGCGTATCGTTAAACTACCCTCTCCCCAAAAACCTATTCAACAAAAGCCTGCTAACTCTAAAATTTTACCATCACCTTTGCCGATACTTGCACCAAACACTCAGCCAATAGTTACAGCAACTCCCAAACCCACACCAGATCCGCTTCAGGAATGGGCAAAGTTAGCAAAATTAGGTAGCTACGGTATGGTTACTATCACTGAGAATAGTGTTAAAGCAGCTACTCCTACACCTATACCTATACCTGTAAATAATCCTAAGTTACAGGCAAGAAATACCGAGCCAGACGACGAACCAGAAGAAGAGTCAACCCCTGCGGTCAGCCAAACAAAACAGCAAGCCCAGAAATCCGTAGCTGTAGGAAGTAAGGCAAAAGCTGTATTTGCAACCGCTGTATTTGGGGAAACTACCAGATCAACTACTAATAGCAATAAAAAAGACGAAAGCGGCAAAGACGTATTTGTAGTGCGTTTGAAAGAGCCATTAAAATCTGTGGATGGTGCGATCGCTTTACCTGCTAAAACTGAGTTTTTAGCTCAAGTTCGTTCTATTTCCGAGCAAGGGTTCCTACAGTTGGATGTAGTCAAAGTTATTCTACCAAATAATAACAACTTCACCGAAAAAAGCTTACCGCCAAATGCAATAACGATTCGCGCTTCTCAAGGCAAACCTCTCATAGCAAGCCAATATTCCAATCAAGGAGGGTCTGGGGTAGGGCTAGCGGATGTAGGAGTATTCGTCTTGAATGGAGTTGGTAAAGCAGGAGAGATATATAATCGTCCTGATACCAGAATCCAGTGCGTCCCTAATAATATTAATACTAGTAGTAGTACTAATAATGGAACTAATATTGTTACTAATAATTGTTTTCAAACCACCGACAACAGACGCAATATCTTAGCCGGCGTTTTGGAAGGTGGTGCGACTAATATAGCTAACCAAATTTCCCAACGCAATCAACAAGCTATCTCTAAAAAGCTGGCACAACGCACTAACGTTTGGTTTCTGCCCGCAGGTAAAGAAATTGAAATATATGTAAATCAAACAACGCAGTTTTAATAGTTATAATTTGCAAAGAATGCACCAATGCCCCCAACACCCAGCGAGGGTTGTCGCTATACGCACAAAATTTACCTACGTGGGCTACCCCAAATTATGGGTTTTGTACGTGTAGCCCTACCCTTGTAAGATAGGTGGTTCTATCTATTTATATCAAACTTTGCAGCCATGAAAAACGAGACAAAATTTTCCGGAGAAACCCCAGATAAATCTTATTTTTTACATCTGGCATCTTTAATTTTCTCGGCTGCAATTTTATTAGTTGCAGGTCGTGTTTTAGCTAATAATGCCGTTCTTCGTTCGATGTTTTCCTGCCAAGCACAGGGTTTGGGGGGAGCAACACCTATTATCAATATCTGGTATCAACAAGGGACAAACTTAAGTTTTATTCAAGCCGGAGAAGTAATTAAGAAAGTTTGGTTAAACGATCCTTCACAGGTAACTATAGATTTTGATGGTCCGATGTGTATGCAGTTTGGTCAAGAACGTAATGTTAGTCAAGGAGATTGTAAAAACTCAGCCGCAAATGTAATTCAACTCAGACGAATTCCCAAACTGAAAATTGCCGGATTGCCTGATACTAGTAATACACTTTTAACAGTAGTTACTGAAAAACAAGGTAAAACAAAGTTGTATGCTTTTCGAGTAATATATGGGGAAGGGAACCCTGAATATAGCACTTTAGCAATTTTCCCTGATCCTCCTTCTGATAAGGAAGCACCTTGCGTCCGAACTGCAAAATAATTTAAAAATAATGACCCCAGGCTTATTTGATCAACATTAATAGTTCGTGAAATTTACCGTATGAACGTTTATATATTGCAAAATATTAATTTTTACAATTCTTATAATAGACTTCTTGCAAAAGTAAATTTATGGAGACAATTTCAGCTAAAGATCGCTTTCAATACACAAAAAGAGTTATTTATAGTGATGAAACAATTCATACTTCTTAATTCTTATTCTCATATCAAGTCCGGCTAATCACTTATCATTAAAATTTCTCCGCGTCCCCGTGTCTCCCTGTCTCCGCGTCAGCCTAAACAATAAGTCTTTAAGCGGACATGGTATCACTCCTGACTCCTGTCTCCTGACTCCTTTCTCAACGAAAAAATTGAGACTTATGCAAGAGGTATAATGAATAACGACTTAGTTATTTTTCTTATTAGTATTGGTGTAGTTGTTTTATATCTCGTCTTTTCGGCGCTGACTGAGATGGGTACTAAGCTACCTTGGAAAAAATAGCGCCCAAAGGTTTCAATAATTAGCCGATCAAAAACCCTTACCACCGAGGATTAGCCATAATTAACGCCTCTGCCGCAAAACTATCTAATGGACGGGAGAAAAAATATCCCTGTCCGTATTCACAGTTCAACTTTATCAGAAGTGCTAATTGCTCTTGAGTCTCCACCCCTTCGGCAGTCACATCCATACCTAGTTTGTCTGCCAGCGTGACAATTATCTCAATAATTTCTAAATTCTTATTATTAGCGTCCATCGGGGTGACGAAAGATCGGTCAATCTTTAACATATTAATCGGAAAGGTATGGAGACGACCTAATGAGGAATAGCCCGTACCAAAGTCATCAATTGATAACTTAATGCCCATCGCTCGAAGTTGTGAGAGCGCGGTATTTGCCTCATCACCATTTTCCATAATTGCGCTTTCAGTAATCTCTAGCACGAGACTGCACGCATCAAGACCAGTCGAGTGCAAAATTTGTCCAATCTGCTCAATCAAATCCGCCTGGGAAAATTGCTTCACAGAGAGATTGACACTGATTTTGTCTAGGAAACTGGTAGGATAACGTATCCGCCAGATTTGCATCTGGCGGCAAGCATCAATTAGCACCCAGTAGCCAATCTTGACAATCAGTCCAGTTTCCTCCGCTAGGGGGATAAAATCTGCCGGAGAAAGCAGACCACGCTCTGGATGCTGCCAGCGCAGCAGAGCCTCAAAACCGGAAATTGTACCACTAGAAAGCGAAACAATTGGTTGGTAATAAACCCGAAACTCCTGGCGTTCAATTGCTCGACGCAGATCGGTCTCTAACTGCAATCTGTCCACAGCATTAATATACATATCTGGGTGGAACAGCTCGTAACGCGACTTGCCCAGAACCTTAGCTCGGTACATTGCCGTGTCAGCATCCCGCAGCAAATCTTCTGGTTGGTCATAGGCTGCCGTCGAATTCAGAGCAATGCCAATACTTGCCGTAGTGAAAACTTCTTGCCCGTCAAGGTCAAAGGGTAACGCCAGTTGCTGTTGAATTAACTCAACCACTTGAATTGCCTCTGACAAATTCTGGATTCCCTCAAGCAAAATTGTAAATTCGTCTCCCCCAAGCCGTGCAGCAGTATCTATCGAGCGTAGGCAGGCTTTTAGCCTGCTTGCTATTTTAATCAGAAATTGGTCTCCAAGTAGATGTCCGAGACTGTCATTGATCACCTTAAACCGATCCAGGTCGAGAAACAGCACAGCAAATAAATAATCCTCCTGCCGTTTGGCTCGCTTGATCGCATATTTTAAGCGCTCCATAAACCAAGCTCGGTTGGGTAGACCTGTGAGTGCATCGTGAAACGCATTGTGCAACAGTTGTTCCTCAGCTTGTTTGCGCTCAGTGATGTCATGGGTGATCCCAAGAATTTGATGAATTTCCCCATGCTCATTTAAAATCGGTACGTAGGAGACAACTATCGTAAAAGAGGAACCAGGCAAACTGATATTGCATTCTCCGCTTTGCTTGGTGCGCGTCTCCACAGTTTTTTGCAGAAGTGGTAAATACGCATTCGTGACTTCTTTTGGGTGTATCTCGTCATCCGTATGACCAATATATGTCTCCAGAGGAAAACCACCGCGATTAACTCCGAAAGCATTGACAAACTGGAACCGCCGCTTGGCATCATAGATTACAAACGTATCAGGGATGTTATCAATTGCCAATCGAAATCGCTCTTCACTGAGACGCAGTGCCTCTTGTGCCTGCTTGCGATCGCCAATTTCAGCTTGTAGGTCGCTGTTAGCCTTCAACAGTTCTGTAGAATAAGCTTGTAAGTTTGTGTAAAGTTTTGCATTTTCAATTGAGATAAATATTTGGCTAGTTAATAACTTTAATACTTCCAAGCGCTCAGTAGTAAAGGCTCCAGTAGTCTGGTTATTTTCCAAATAAAGCAGACCCTCCAATTTGCTTTGATTTAACAGCGGCAGACACAACACTGATTTGGTTTGGTGTTTAACGATGTATGGGTCGCGGGTAAAATTGTCTGAGTGCAAAGCATCATTCAAAATAAGACTCTCTTGGGTACGAGTAACATAATTGACTATGCCAAGAGGCACGATTGGTATATTGTTGCGATCGCGAACCGTTTCTATGGGAATAGACTGCAAAACCTTGATATCATCAGATGTAACCGCTCCTGATGCTTGAATCAGCCATTGCTCTTCTTGCTTCAAAATAAGATAACCTTTTTCTGCCCCCGCATTTTCGAGGACAATTTTCATCATTTTTTCTAATAGCGTATTGAGTACAATTTCACTCGACAGAGTTTGAGAAGCTTTGAGAATGCTGTTTAAATCGAGTTCAGAGGATGCTTTTGAGTCGGTGGATAAAATTGTTGTCGTAGTCTTGGTAGAACTTGACGGCGTTTTGGCAAAAAACTGGGGATACTGTTGTTCCAAATCTTTAACCTTTGCTTTTGCTCCCCAGCGAACATAGCTATAGTGAGCCTTTGTCATGTATAGTTGGGCAAACTCCTCCATTTCACGCGCTAGATAAAAATTTGCCGCTAACTCATATGCTAATGCTTCCTGTTGAATGTATCCGTTATCTCTTGCTCCTTTTATAGCTTGTTCATATAAATCCATTGCTTCAACAACTTGACCAAAAACTCGTGCTTTTTCTGCCTCCACTAGATCGTAAGTGTGCTGAAAATTCATCGGTGCATGAACTGCCCAGGTTTTCATTTCCTTTTGGTTAGCTACCACTTGTTCTATATATTGTTTTCTTTCTCCATCTTCTTTGTTAAAATAATTGGCTAAAAGAGAGAGAGAGTAATATAAATTATGTTCAGCATAAGGCAATATACCTTCTAAAGCTTGTTTATTGCTTGCTGCATTTTCAGCATTCTTAACTGCTGTAGTATAATCGTTGAATAAATAACTGAGCCAGGTTTTTGCTAAATCGATGGCAAACAAAGATTGAAAGTTATTACTTATTTGTAAAATGCCTTTAATTTCAGTTTCATTGAACACCTTTCCCACCAATCTGTTAGATTCTCTAGAACCTCCCATTAAATTTAATACTAATTGACTCCAGATTTTCGCATAATTAAGAGAAAATTCTTGTTGAATAGATTGAACTAACCTGATATAATTTTTATAAGTTTTATTGACAGATTCTAAAGGCTCTCCCACTACAACTAAATTAGAGCAATAGTTAATAGCTGCATAAGAAGCATATTCTATATCTCCATTTTCCATTAATACTTTAAGCGTTGACTGCAAAGATTCTAAAGTATTGCGTTTATGTTCTTTCCAGGGTCTGATAAAACAATTAAACAGTAAGTTAACCTTACCTTCTATTTCTGAACTATCAAATTGCTTCAATATTTTCAACGAGAGCTTGCCAAGCTGATAGCCCAAATCGAGGTCAGATTGCGTCCTACAAAGAAGGAAACCATATAAAACATAGGCAAAAGCAGCAAAGGATGAATTTCCATAGTTTACGGATAGCTCCATCATTGTAAATATAATTAATGGAGCTATTGAAGAATTTGTTGTGTGAACCGGAGACCATATAGTCTTTAAAATTCGCATCGCTACCAGCTTATCTGGGTTTGTCATTGGTGGAAGATTGTATAAATCATCAATGAGCAATTGGCTTGGCGGTGATTTTGACAGAGATATGCCTAACATGAACAAAAATTGCAGCCCAATATCTATTGAGGCTTGCATCTGGTTTTGAGCGATATAAAGCTGAATTTTAGTTTCATACACATTAGCTTTTTCGCGTACAGTCTTAACTTGTTGTAGAAGAACATTAGACAGCAATTCGCTTCGCTCGTAGTTAGTGTTTAAATATTCTGCATATGCTGCTGACTCATACAAACTTAGCGTCAAGTCGTACTGAGTCTGCCAACTATCTTCTGCTAACAGGTCTAGCCCAGCATTCAAATAGTTTGCTGCTGCTTCATAAGCCATCGCTGACTTTGCTTTTTGACCAGCTATTAAATTCAATCTGATGATTTCATCGCGTTCGGCTTGATAACTTATAAATTCACTGCCCATATTGAAATGAGCGACGATTTCAAATATCTCCTCTGATAAGGCTTCTGGTGCAGTATTCTGCAACAGCAAACGACCTATTTGTAAGTGAATAGCTGTTTTTTGCACCTCATCAATTAAGGCATAAGCCGCTTGTTGTATCCGGTCATGCAGGAATTTAAAGCTAACTTCATTTACCACAAAATCATCTTCAGCTTCTATCAATTTGTACTTGTTATTCAAAGAAATAACTAAGCCTTGTTGCATTGCTGGAAACAAATCAGCCAAAACCTGAGTGGATTGATGTTGATAGATAATCCCTAAAGTGGATAAATCAAATTTATTGCCAATGCAAGCGGCTAACTGCAATACCATTTGGGTGGAAGTTGGTAACTTGCCAATTTTAAGCGCCATCAATTCGACCACATTGTCTGTGATATCCTTAGCTTGGATTTGTGCTACATCCCATTGCCACCCCCCTCTACTTCCCCCCTTACGAAGGGGGGATTGAGGGGGGTACTCAAAGGTTAATAATTCTTCGGTGTAGAGCGACTTCAAAAACTCAGTGGTGAAAAAGGCATTACCTTGGGTTTTCTCATACACTAAATCGGTTAACGGCTGCGTTGAAGTGGGTGGAGACTTTAAAGTCTTAGAGATGAGAGTGTTGACATCTTGCACAAGCAGATTATCTAAGTGAATCGATGACAAAAATCCTGGTTTTTTTTCGATTTCTTCTAACGTCATCATCAGCAGATGGCTAGCATTTACTTCGTTGTCGCGATACGCACCGATGATGAGTAGATATTGAATAGTGGCATCGCTCATGATTATTTTGAGCAGGTTCAGTGATGCTTTATCTGCCCATTGCAAATCATCGATAAAGGAGAGTTTCAATCTCTCGCTTTCTGCCATATAATTTTTGGGGAATTTGAAAGCGATCGCAAATATCTTGCCTTGCAAGAGCAAAGACATCAATTTGCCCATTTGTTTGTAGCTGGTGCAGACATATCTCTAAATCCACTTTTAGACCATAAGCTGATTGGTAACGGTCTTCAGCGTTTTTTGCCATTAACTTCATGACAATATCTGAGACGATTGAGGGTAGAAAACATTTCCCTACAACCGAATGCGGTACTACGGGTTGTTTGGCAATATGGCTATGCACCAATTCCAACGTATCACAACTGTTAAATGGCAAAGTACCCGTCAGCAATTTATAGAAGGTAGCACCCAAGGAGTAAAAATCGCTGCGATAGTCGATTGCCCGATTCATCCGTCCTGTCTGTTCAGGTGAAATATAGGCGAGTGTGCCTTCTAAAATATTAGGGTTACTCAATGTGGGATTTTCTCGTGAAAGTACGGTTGAAATCCCAAAGTCGATAATTTTGACTTGTCCAGTGGTTGGATTGAGAACAATATTGCTGGGGTTGATGTCTTTGTGGATAATGTTCGCAGTATGAATTTGACTTAAAATATCAGTGATGGCGATCGCTAACTTCAAAAACTCACATAACTCAAGTTGACCCGCTATTGCCAACAGATCCAACGAGTTTCCGCCGAAATCTTCTAAAACCATCACCAAGCGCTCAGTGTCCTGAAAAAGAGCGTAAGCATCCACCACTCCTGAGATTGTCAGGTTGCGAGTGATTTCATATTCTCGCTTAAACCAAGCTGTGCGCTCTGGAGTAGGATAGGAGTCTTTGAGAATTTTCAGCACAACGGGTTGCTGAGTATCCACCCGCCGACCACGATAAATTAGAGAATTGGCGCTTTCATATACTTGCGCTAGCAGGCGGTAAGCGGAAATCGTCAACATTTGTAGTCAATTTGATACAAGATGCGGTTAAAGCTAAATAGCCTCTGTGTACCGGGCGCGAGTGCGAGGATCAAAGGTGGCGCTAACTCGAATTAACTTGATGCGATTACCTTAATTATCAGTGGTCTAGATATCATAATTGCCACCGATTGATTAGTCAATGACTTGGATTACTAGTAAACTATCGCTTACGCACTGTACTACCTGAAAATTTGGCTTGCTTATAACTAGCTTTGCATTGCTCAACTGCGAAGTGCATCCCCCGACTGAACATCAAACCAGTGGAGATTATGTGACGGCAGAGCTAGGGTAATTTCGGCATCACTCCAATTTTGGTCTGTGGGTAACAAAGCACGTACAGTTGGCGATTCTGTCTGAGAACTGGCAACACGCACGCTGACCAAATTGTGCATACCTAAGTTTTCCACTAGATAAACTCGACCTTGAATCGTCTGTGTATCTTCTGGTCGGGCAATGCGGACGTTTTCTGGACGGATACCGAGGACAATTTGCGGTGGAACTGTCGGTATATCTGGTAAATTAATGCGGAAATTGCCTAATATTGCGTAACGTTCTTGACAAGGCAATGTCAGCAAATTCATTTGCGGACTGCCAACAAATCCAGCCACAAATAAGTTAGCGGGATGGTTATAGATGCGTTCTGGGGGGTCGAGTTGCTGCACGTAACCGTTGTTTAATACTGCCACTTTGGTGGAAAGCGTCATTGCTTCTGTTTGGTCGTGAGTAACATAAACTACCGGGGCTTTTTGAGTAGAAAATATTTGCTTGATATCTGCGCGGACTCTTTCGCGCAGTAGTGCATCTAAATTACTCAGCGGTTCATCTAATAAATACGCTTGAGCGCGACGCACCAGCGCTCGTCCGACTGCAACCCGCTGCCGTTGTCCTCCTGATAATTGACCGGGTTTGCGCTGTAATAATTCTTCTAATCCTAAAAGTTGAGATACTTCTGTGACTCGCTGTTGAATTTCTGCGCGGGGTGTTTTTTTCAGCTTTAGTCCAGAGGCAAGGTTTTCAAAGACGGTCATGTGAGGATAAAGCGCATAGCTTTGAAAGACCATTGCCATGTTGCGATCGCCTGGTCGTTTCCATGTAATATCTTCACTACCAAGCAAAATTCGACCCTCGGTAGGTTCTTCTAAACCCGCTATCATCCGCAGCGTCGTAGATTTACCACAGCCACTCGGACCAAGTAAAGTCAGAAATTCATTGTCATCGACAGTTAAGCTAATGTCTTTAACTGGAATAACTTTAGGGTTATAGGTCTTATTTAAATTTTTTAGTTCAAGTTTCGCCATCTTATTAAGAAGTTAGGAGTCAGGAGTCAGGAGTTGGGAGTTAGGAATCAGGAATTGGGAGTCAGGAGTTGGGAGTCAGGAATTAATTTTAAGCCATATTTATTAGATAATTTTTGATTGATACTTTATAACTCATAACTCCTAACTCTATCCTTTAACAGCACCAGCCGTTAGACCTTGAATAATCTTGCGCTGGAAGAACAGAACAAGTAAAACTAAAGGCAATGTTCCGACAATAGTTGCTGCGGCAATTGGACCATAAGGAATTTCAAATTGGGTTGCACCACCTAATTGTGCTGCTGCGACGGGAATTGTTTTCATCTCTTCACGAGTAATAAAAGTGAGGGCAAAGATAAACTCATTCCAAGCAAATATAAAGGTGAGAATTCCTGTTGTCACTAAAGCGGGAATTGTCATTGGTAGTAAAATTTGGGTTAGCATTTGCAAAGTGTTATAACCATCTACCTTTGCGGAATCTTCTAAGTCTTTTGGTAATTGTTCAAAAAAGCTACGTAATACTAAAATTGTTAATGGTAAATTAATTGCGGTGTAGGGAATAATTAAAGCTAAATAATTATTACCCAAGTGCAATTTTTGGATAATTTCTAACAGTCCTAAAAATAATAAAATTCCCGGAAATAAGGTGATAATCAGAATACCAGCTAGAATGAATTTTCCACCCCAAGGACGTAACCTAGCTAATGCGTAAGCAGCGGGTGCCCCGAAGGTTAGAGAGAAAGCGGTAGAAATAATCGATACGAAAGCGCTATTTAAAATGTAGCGCCAAAACGGACGGCGAGTAAATAATTCTGTGTAGTGATTGAAGGTGATACGAGTCGGAAAGTAAACGCTGGGAACTTGGGAAATATCTTGATTCACCTTAAATGAGGTCAACAATTGCCACATTACAGGTGCTAAACAGAAAATTACCACACAAGCGATCGCTATCCCCAACAAGATGTTTTTTACAGGATTCTTTACTTTAGTTGCAGGTTTGGGAGTCGTAGGAGTTACTTCAGGAATTACAGGCATAGCGATTTTAGATTTTAGATTAGTAGGACGTATTACTAAATAGTCACTCATAAAAATATTTCTTCTCCTTGTCCCCTTGTCTCCCCAGTCCCCAGTCCCCAGTCCCCAGTCCCTAATCCCCTATTTACGAGATTTGTTGATAAAGAAAAGTGCGATCGCTACTATAAAAATTAACAAACTGAAAGTACATACTACCAACGCTGCCCCATAACCAAAATCTAAGTAGCGCATGATCGTAGAATAAATATACAACGATACGACCTCCGTTGCACCGCCAGGACCACCCCCAGTCATTACCGCAATCAAATCGAATACACCAAAAGCTTGAGCAAATCTAAACAACGTAGCGATGAGAATTTGTGGTATCAACAGCGGTAGCGTAATTTGCCGAAAACTTTGCCAAGGTGTTGCACCATCTATAGCATGAGCCTCATACAAATCTGATGAAATTGACTGCAAACTAGCTAATAGTAGAATACTAATAAAAGGCGTAGTTTTCCAAATATCAGCAACTATTACCGCTATCATTGCCAATGTTGGTTCTCCCAACCAGTTTATATCAGCTTGAATTAAATTCAGTCGTCGCAAAATATCATTGACAACACCAAATTGATCGTTAAAAATCCACGTCCAAGCTAGACCAATTAATGCTGTTGGCAAAGCCCAAGGTAAAATAGCGATAGTTCGCACTACACCGCGTCCTAAAAAACGCTGGTTGAGAATCAAAGCAACACCCATTCCCAGAATTAATTCGAGAAACACGGTTACTATAGTAAATATTGAAGTTGTCCAGAAACTTTGCCAAAAACGACCATCTCCTGCCATTCGTGCGTAATTGTCAAAGCCCGAAAAAACAGGTTGTAGTTTCGTACCCAAATTTTGAGTAAAGAAACTTAACCAAAAAGCACGAGCGATCGGGTAGCCAAAAACAAACAATAGCATTAACAAAGCGGGCAATAATAAAATTAATGCTGTGCGTTGTTCTCTACGTCGAATTGTTTGCATTTTTGTTATTTGTTGGTTGTTAGTTAGAGCGTTGTTGGTTGACGGTTAATAGTTAACTATCCACTATCTAGAGACGCGAGGAACATCGCGTGTCTAGTATCCACTATCTATTTCAACAATCTCCGCGTTTCATTTGCGGCAGCTTTCATAGCGCTTTCCGGAGTCATGCTATTTGTTAAAGCGGCACTTAAATAACGTTGCAAAATGTCTGAGGCTTGGGCATATTGGGCTATGGGTGGACGTAAAACTGCTTTATCAACTATTTCTAATAATTTAGGGTAATGGGGATATTTAGCTAGAATTTCTGGGTCTGTAAATAATGCGCGTCGGCTGGGGACAAAACCGGCATTTAAAATAAATCGCCGCTGTGCTTCTTCGCTGGTAAAATACTTAATTGCTTTCCAAGCTTCTTCAGGATGTTTCGATGATTTGGCAATTCCCAAACCCCAACCACCTAAACAAGCTGCGCCATTTTTCGGGTCAATACCAACCATTGATTTAATGCCGATTTTACCTTTAATTGGTGAATCTTTAGCGTTTGCTAAAGACCAAACATAGGGCCAACTGCGTAAAAATGCTGCTTGACCACTTTGGAAAATTCGCCTTGTATCTTCTTCGATATATGTTGTGACTCCAGGTGGAGAAATGCCTGATTGAGTTGTTTGTTTGAGAAAGGCGATCGCTTTTAATGCTTCTGGTCGATCTAGTCCAACTTCTAAGGTAGTCAGATTTACCCAAAATCCCCCAAAGCCTTGTAAAACTTCAACAAACATTGCCGCAGCACCTTCATATTGGCGACCTTGCCAAAGATAACCCCAATTAATTTTGCCCTCTTTTTTCAAAGCTTGAGAAATTTTCAGCAAATCTGCAATGGTTTCTGGTGGTTGAAATCCTGCTTCTTTGAGTAAGTCTTGCCGATAGTAAAGTACCCCAACATCGCTTCGCATGGGAATTCGATATAATTTGCCCTCGATAATTCCGGCTTCTACATCTTTGGGCGAAAATGCGGCTAACTCTTCTTTTGTCATGCGATCGCTTAAAGAAAGCAACCATCCACCCGCTGCAAATTTTGGTGTCCAAATGACATCCATATTCACTATGTCATAGGGAGAATCACCTAAAATAAAAGCTGAAGTATAAAGGTCTTCAAGCAAATTTGTGGCATTGGGTCCTTCAATAACATTGATCCGAATTCCGGGATTTTTCGCTTCAAAATCTTTAACTATACCCGTTTTCCAAGGTTGGGCATCCGGCGCCGTCATCAACAAGTTCAAAACTACTGGCTGTTGCGATAAAACTTGCTGAATCGATAGAATCATACCCAATAATACAGCAAAAAATATTCCAATTGGCGATTTCAGCTTTTGTAGTATTTTTTGTTGACATTTATGTATTTTCATTTGCCAAATGTTGCTTAAATAATGCAAATCAATAATTTTATTGGAAAAAATTATTTTAAACATTGCTTGTCAAATATATCTTTGTCTATCATACCTGACGGATAAATATAATAAATCGGTTGTAAAAAAGTATTAAGTTTTATAATAAATAATTTTGAACAAAACTGATACGTTTCTTAACAAACCAAAAAGATTGCCTCTACACACCTGATGTAGAGGCAAATAATCGTAATGAACTGAGCAATAAACATCTCCAAAAACCGATTTACTCCGATGCGATCTAATTAACTATATGTAATACATAAATTGTATCTGTCGCTGATTATCTCGCAGTTCGCAAATGTCTTGGAGTGTATACTTTTGCCAAACTGAGTTAGTAGCCTGACGCGCTTCGTACCAGACATCCTGAATTATTTTACTTTCTGTTGTTTTGGATGTTGTATCATCAGTCAAAACAGTTTCTACGCCCTCAATGCAGTTTAATACATCTAAAAGGGTAATCTGTTGGGGGTCTCGTGCCAAGATATAACCGCCCTTTGATCCGCGTATGCTTTTAATTAAACCTCCACGTCTCAATGTGGCTAGCAATTGTTCCAAATAACGATTGGGTATGTTTTGTAGTGAAGCTATCTGTTGGATTTGCAGAGATTCGTTACGGCAGTAACAATTTGCCAACTCTAACATAGCTAGAAGTGCGTATTCAGATTTACTTGATAGTTCCATAAATGTAATACTTTAAATTCACGTTCTTTGTACCAAAGTCAGACTCAAAGCTTTGAAAAATTGCTAAACACGGTGATATTTTTACATTCTTTGAGCAACCGGCAAAAATTTGGATGCGATCGCTACGTCTACTCAGGCTGAATCTGCGTTCATCGCTCACCATGATACAGTAACGAAAATAGTAAATTTTGGTTGCAAGCGATAATCAACTAGCTGTTATTGCAATTTATACTGTCATACCATTTCTGTATTAGGAAGTTGCGTTAAATCAAGCAAATTTATCGGCTAATAGGTAGATGAGGTGAGTTTTTCTGCTCATCTCCTGACTGTAATTGCTTTTTCAACAAAATATGAGTGTAGGGAAAAATATTGTTAGACAGCGATCGCACTTTTTTCCCAAACCTGTGATTAGCTACATAGTGACATTGTTCGCAACAATGGTGCTAACATATTTCTTCACTCTTGTTGACCTGACCATGAAATTAGTTTGCTCCCAAAGCGACCTCAGTACGAACCTCTCAATTGTTAGCCGTGCAGTCCCATCACGTCCAACTCATCCGGTACTTGCTAACGTGTTACTGCAAGCGGATGCTGAAACTAACTCTGTAAGTTTAACAGCCTTCGATCTGAGTTTGGGTATCCGCACCAGCTTTAGCGCTGAAGTTATCCAATCCGGAGCGATCGCACTTCCTGCTAGACTACTCGTAGATATTACCTCTCGTCTTCCCGAAGGCGAAATCACCTTAGAAGATGAATCCGCAAGTGTTGCTGAAACCCCAGGCGGTGAAGGTATAATTGTTACACTCACACCTAAAAGTGGACGTTATCAGCTTCGAGCAATGGGAGCGGAAGAGTATCCCGAACTACCCGTAATCGAAAATATCGAAGCAATTCATCTTACCGCTGCCGCATTAATTGAAGGATTACGCGGTTGTTTATTTGCAACCAGTAGCGATGAAACTAAGCAAGTGCTTACCGGCGTCCATTTAACACTTAAACAAGACGCGCTGGAATTCGCAGCTACAGATGGACATCGTTTAGCAGTTGTAGAAACACTCAACGAAAGTCCTGTTGCTAGTAGTGAAAATCAACTAGAGGTAACAGTACCAAACAGAGCCATGCGGGAACTAGAGCGGATGTTGGTTCATAGTTCCTCCGAAGAAGAAACTGTAGCCTTATACTTCGATCAAGGTCAAATTGTATTTCAATGGCAAAATCAACGCTTAACAAGCCGAATTTTAGAAGGACAATATCCCGCTTATCGGTTACTTATTCCTCGCCAATTTGAGCGACAATTAACGCTTGATCGCAAACAATTAGTTAGCACCTTAGAGCGAATTGCTGTCTTAGCCGATCAAAAAAATAATATCGTCAAAATCAGCATGGACGGTGACGCCGGGGAAATTACTTTATCTGTAGAATCTCAAGATGTGGGTAGCGCTATTGAGTCGATGCCGGCACAAATATCAGGAGAAGATATAGATATTGCCTTTAACGTCAAATATTTAATGGAAGGCTTAAAAGCATTGCCATCTCAAGAAATTCAAATGCAGCTAAATGGAAATCTCACTCCAGTGATTTTTACACCTCTGAGCGGTTTAAAGATGACTTATTTAGCAATGCCGGTGCAATTAAGAAATTAAAAGTGCTGAATACATGTAATCGGAATTTGTATCCAAAATTCCGTACCTGACTTTGGTTGCGAATTACATTTGAAGACACCACCGTGCTTTCCTACCACAATTTGGTAACTAATTGATAGACCTAAGCCAGTACCCTTTCCCACTGGCTTGGTGGTAAAAAACGGGTCAAATATTCGCGTTTTGATGTCTTCCGGCATTCCAGAACCATTATCAGCGATGCGAATCACCACTTGATCATTGTTTATAACTTCGGTACTAATCCGAATTTGGGGACGATCGCTTATTTGTCCTGGGTTTTTTACCAATGACTCTTCTAAAGCATCAATCGCATTGCTCAAAACATTCATAAACACCTGATTTAATTGTCCGGCATAGCATTCTACTAAGGGTAGGTTGCCGTACTCTTTAACTACCTCAATACCGTCACTGTTTGGCGTTGCTTTCAAACGATGCTGTAAAATCAGTAACGTGCTATCAATACCTTGGTGAATATCAACTTCCTTCATCTGGGCTTCGTCAAGCCTGGAGAAACTCCGTAAAGACAGGACAATCTGACGGATGCGATCGCTTCCTACTTTCAACGACGACAGTATTCTGGGCAAATCTTCGGCAATAAATTCTAAGTCTATATCTTCTGAGCGATCGCAAATCTCACGGCTGGGGTTCGGATACTGTTGCTGATAAAGAGCTAGCATACTAAGTAAATCCTTAGCGTATTCAGAGACAGGGCTGAGGTTGCCATAAATAAAGTTTATGGGGTTGTTAATTTCGTGTGCCACACCAGCCACCAATTGTCCTAAACTGGACATTTTCTCGGTTTGGATTAATTGGGTTTGAGTTTGTTGTAATTCTTCTAGCGCTTGAGCGAGTTGTTCTGCTTGGTGCTTGGTTTGGGCAAGCAACTCAGCTTGCTGGAGCGCTACCCCAAGCTGCACCGCAATCTGAGCCAAAAATTTGATTTCCGAAGTTTCCCAGTACCTGGGTGCAGAATTTTGATAAGCTGCCAGCAAGCCCCAGAGTTCTTGCCCTACAAAAATGGGAGCGATCGCATATGCCTTTACCTGAAATTGCTCTAGAAAAGCAATATGACAGTCAGAGTGACCAGCCTGATAGATGTCGTTTACTGCAAATGTTTGATTGTCAAGATACCTTCCACCTTGTGTTTCTTGCAAATAACTATCTTCCCACACCATGTTTATCTGGGAACTGATTAATTTGACCCAATCCTCACCAACAAACTCGGCAAGAAACTGACCGCTCCAATCAGCGTTAAAGCGATAGACTGCAACTCGATCCGCTTGTAGTGATTGACAAACTACTTGGGTAGTGGTTTTAAATATCGTATCCAAGCTGAGAGATTCCCGGATCTTGGCAACTACTTCAAACAATACCTGTTGTTGTTCTGCTGCCTGTTGCAAATCTAATGTCTGCTGTTGTGTTTGCTTGAGTAATTCAGCTTGCTGGAGTGCTACCCCTAATTGGGCAGCAATCTGACTGAAGAAATTAACTTCAATATCTTGCCATTTGCGAGGTCCAGAGTGTTGATAAGTTGCTAGCAAACCCCAAAGTTTTTGTCCGACAAAGATCGGAGCAAGCACAAAAGCGTGAATCTGAAACTGCTCTAGATTCTCGATATGACACTGAGCAAACCCCATCTTGTAGATGTCATCTACTGCAAATGTTTCATTGTTGCGGTAGCGTCCTCCCTGTGTGTCTTGTAAGTAAGTGTCGTTCCAAACAGTATTAATACCTAGTTTGTACTCATCATTCAACCAGTTGGGACTAGCAGCTTCAAAATCACCGACAAATTCACCACCCCAATCAGAATCAAAGCGATAAACAGAAACACGATCAACTTTTAATAGTTGACAAACCTCTTTAGTAGTTGTTTGAAAAATGGTATCGGTGTCAAGAGAATCACGAATTTTGGCAATGACTCCAAACACAGCTTGTTGCTGTTGACTTGTCCGTCGCAGTTCAACGGTGCGCTTTTTAACTTGATTTTCTAAATCGCTATTAAACGCTTGTACCTGTTGGTATAGTTCATACTGCTGACATGCCGACGCAAAATGTTTACCGATTTCTTCAGCCAATTTAATCTCTTCAAACGTCCATTTCCGAGCCTGTGCCTTTTTAAATTCACGCCAAATATCAAATGATACACGCGGGTAGAGTTGCCGCTTGTCGCCATCACATTGACCAGCCCAGAGAGTTTCTGTGTCTATTTCATCTCGGAAAATACTTAAATAGCCGAGTAATTGCTGACGATAATAAAGCGGAATCATCAAGATGCTGCGAATTTTGGTTGGTTGAAAAGCAGTTTGTAAACTTCGGAAATTTGGAGTTTGATATATATCTGAAATAGCCCAAACATCATAATTACGAGAGTTGTAGTGTTCTTGCCAGACGCTATACTGCTCCATCAACGGATATATTGTTTGTTCTGGTATTGCAGGTTGCTTTCCACTAATATAAAGTTTGACAGCATCGCTTCCAGGTATCAAACATTCCGCAAAACTTATGAAGCTGCGATTTTGATAATTAAAAGCTTCATTTCTAATACAAAGTCTGCCACCAGAACCGCCAAAAGCAACAACGGCTGCTTCTAAAGCTGGCTGTAATACAATTGTAGGCAATGAATGCAATAAAGTCGCAATGCGGCTAACGATCGCTTCTCGTTCAGCTTTTTCACGCGCTTGAGTCAAAAGAGTACTGTGAGCGATCGCTATCTCTAGCTGATCTACCACAATCTGTAGCACTTCCAGTTCATCTTCCCCAACAGAACGCGGTTGCGAGTGGTGAAATACCAACAGTCCCCAGAGTTTTTCGTCTTCTAGAATCGGCACTACCAGAGATGACTGTACACCCATTGCCGTCAAATATTCAATATGACAGGGGTCTACAGGACGATAACGAAAATCCTCAGATATAATTTCTTTGGTTTGGGCGTCACACACAGGACTTTGACCAATTTTGCCCTCGTCCACATTTACAAGCGATCGCACTCGTGATTTAATAAATAATTCCCGCGCATGAGGTGGAATATCATCGGCGGGAAAATTAAGCCCTAGCAAAGATGGTAAAGAGCGATCGTTTATCGATTCAGCAATGACCTGACCGCTACTATCGACATGAAATTTATAAATCATCACTCGATCTGTGCCGAGAAACGAACGCACTTCCCCCACTGTCGCTATGAGAATATCTTGCAGTTCTAGCGTCAGACGAATACGGTTTGTTATGCGACGCAGCAAATTTTCTTGATTTCGACTTACCCGCAAGTCTTGTTCTCTGGTAGAGGTCATTGCTTTTATTAAAATTACTAAGATAGTTACTAGAATATATATATAATTATTGTCTTATTTCATCACTGATTTAGTCCTCAGCAAAATCACTGATTATATTTACATAAATCTGGCATATTGCTAATATAAAATTCCTAATATTCACAGTACAAAAGCTTATCAATTATTAGATATAATGATTCATTATTTCTTGTTTAGTTGCAGCAATAAGTAAGGACACAAAATTGTTGTGTCACTACAAAAAACCTATATCTTATTTAAGGCTTATCTATTTTAATTGCCTTATAATCATTTATTCGTTAAGAGAGTTAGAAGTTATGATAAAGCAAAAAAAACTACGCCTCCTGTAGAGACGCGAAATTTCGCGTCTCTACTCGTACAGACGTAAGGGTATCGCGTCTCTACAACTCCTAACTAATTTTCGCATCAGCAAAGCGAATTTTCAGATAATCATCTTCCATCTTTGCGCCAGATGGTTGCAATGCTGCTAAAGCTTGAGGTAACACTAAATTACGGCGATGATTGCCAATTGTGATGTTTAATTCGTCTCCACTTTTACTAAGTTGCACCTGGTTTTTGGGAATCCCAGGTAAATAAAGTTCCAAACTGTATTCGTTATTATCTTGCACTATTCTGATTGTCGTTTCTTTGTAATAAACTTGAGTTGGGTCTTCATCTTTATAGAGCGTTTCCTTCAATCTTTCTAACGCTGCTAAACCGCAAAGTTCCTCAGAAAAAAGCGGTGCTTCTTTCACAGGCAGAGGAAGGAAGTTATCATGAATTTCTTGGCGATATTGCTGCTGATTTTCTTTCCAACGTTGGAAAAATGGATCTTGTACTTCGTCGGGAATAATGCGATTAGCTATAATTAAATCCGTTGCCACATTATACAAACTCAAATAAGCATGAGCGCGGAGAGACTCTTTAATCACCATCTTTTCTGGATTGGTGACAAGCCGCACTGAAGTTTGAGTATTATCAGTTAATACTTTTTCTAAAGCTTCAATTTGCTCATAAAATTCATAAGGTGCATCCATCACCTCTTTATCTGGCAAAGAAAAACCAGCGATCGGTCTAAAAAAAGGTTCAACTAAAGGTCTAAGTGCTACAGAGATGTTTTGAAACGGTTTATAAAATCGGCGCATATACCAGCCACTGATTTCTGGTAAACTCAACAGACGCAATGCTGTACCGGTGGGGGCTGAGTCAATAATCAAAACATCATACTCCCCTTCGTCGTAGTGGCGTTTCATCCTTACCAAGCCAAAAATCTCATCCATGCCTGGTAAAATAGCTAATTCTTGCGCTTGTATCCCGTCCAAACCCCGTGCTTGCAAAACTTGGGTAATGTAGCGTTTGACGGCACCCCAGTTTGACTCTAATTCTAACAGCGCATCGAGCTCCGCACCCCACAAATTTGGGCGAATTTCTCGCGCTGCATGTCCTAGTTCTAAATCAAAACTGTCTGCCAGGGAGTGTGCCGGATCTGTACTCAAAACAAGTGTACGATAGCCTAGTTCCGCACAACGTAGTCCAGTAGCTGCGGCAACGGAGGTTTTGCCTACACCACCTTTGCCTGTCATCAAAATTACACGCATGGATGATTTGTCCTAGCTGAGGATTTTTTACATTTATTTACATTATCGACTTTTTAAAGGAAATAAATGCTGCTTCAGCACGTCTAAACGCGAACAATTCCAATAATCGATGTGAGAAATAATTAAGCTATCAGA
>JBPCQW010000021.1:0-8400 GCA_050997715.1 Hassallia sp. | reverse complement strand
AGTAATTGATGGGGATTTACAGCATCCGCCAGAAGTGCTGTCGCAATTGTTACGCGCCATTCAAAAAGGTGCAGACATGGCAGTAGCTAGTCGTCACGTAGACGGTGGTGGTGTAAGTAGCTGGAGTTTTGTCCGGCGTTTTTTGTCTCGTGGCGCTCAGTTGTTGGGGTTAATTATTTTACCGAATGTACTAGGTAGGGTATCTGACCCGATGAGTGGTTATTTTATGGTACGTCGAAGTTCCATAGCAGGTGCGACGCTCAATCCAGTGGGATACAAAATTCTCCTTGAAGTGATTGGACGGGGTAAGGTGCGCGAAATTGCCGAAGTTGGCTATGTATTCTGCGAGCGTGCGAAGGGTGAAAGTAAAGTCACGAGTAAGCAATATATCGACTACATACACCACTTAATACGGTTAAGGCTGGCAACAGGACGATTGGGAAAAATCAGTCAACGCATCAATTTCCCTGTTGGTCGATTTCTCCGTTTTGGCTTGGTCGGACTCGGTGGAGTATTTGTAGATATGACACTGCTTTACTTGCTCAGTGACCCAAGTACGTTGGCTTTGCCTTTAACTCGCAGTAAAATTATTGCGGGTGAAATTGCGATTATCAATAATTTTTTGTGGAATGATGCTTGGACTTTTGCGGATGTCTCTACTGAGCAACACGAATGGCGTCAACGCATGAAGCGATTTTTGAAATTCAACATTATTTGCCTTGCTGGTTTGGTGTTGAATGTGCTGATATTGAATATTGTGTTTAATTTTATTATACAAAACCGCTATATCGCAAACTTGATTGCGATCGCTCTTGCTACTATCTGGAATTTCTGGGTTAATCTTAAACTCAGTTGGCGCGTGACGCAAGTTAAATAAAGGATGTTCGCGAGTGCGTCTGGTGACAGGATAAAGTAAGACCATTACTACAAGCACCTAAATTTATTTTTGGTGCAGAGAAAAAGCACATAAGATATTTGAATTCTTATGATTTCGGCGATGGGGTCTTACTTTATACTTCATCCTTCAATTGGACGTGAAGCACTTTCAGAAAGAATTTTGCAGCAACCCCCAGAAATTGGCTATTTGACTATTTCTAATGCACTACAGTGGCGATCGCAATATAGCAGAATTATTCAAGTAGCAATTACAACGACAACAGCAGGTGTATAAAATCTGCTTATCTAGACACGAATTTCTCAAGATTTGCCGGAATTTAATCAAGTCAAGCAGTATCAAGAACAGTGACACCGCACAACAACTAATGGCTAATTGATTCTCAAGCATCAGTTTAGCCACAGCTTGCATACTTTGTGATGATATCAGGGTAAAGGATAAAAAATGATTAGACATGAACCGAATTTAATGCATGATGCCTCTTCAAACCTCTCCCTGAAGCAGAGAAAGGCTTTAATTCTTCCTTCCCTCTCTTCTGACGCCCAAGGAACGAGACGCAACGCGAACATGGGGAAAAGGGGTAGGGGGATAGAGAGTGCGCGATCTTTTCCGGAGATGTCTATTAGATTTCTCGTCAATTGCTTAGTTTTCGTTATCGACAAGTTATATAAAAAACGTCCCTACGCTCGTTTTTACGTTTTAGAAACGGTAGCGCGTGTTCCTTATTTTTCCTATCTTTCAGTACTGCACTTATACGAAACTTTAGGGATATGGCGCAAAGCTGATTGGCTCAAAATCCACTTTGCTCAAGCTTGGAATGAACACCATCACCTGCTGATTATGGAATCTCTAGGCGGAAATCGCCGCTTTCTTGATAGATTTATTGCCCGTTTTACAGCCTTGGTTTCCTACTGGGTGATTGTATTTTTATACATGCTTTCACCGCGTCACGCTTATTACTTCAGCCAATTGGTAGAAGAACACGCTTACCATACTTATGATAACTTTGTGCATAGAAATGCAGCTAAATTGAAACAGCTACCCCCACCGATAGTTGCAATCAACTACTACCGCGATGGTGACTTATATATGTTCAACGATTTTCAAACATCCCGTCGTCCTTACCAACGTCGTCCGGTGATTAACAATTTGTATGATGTCTTTCTCTGCATTCGCAATGACGAGGCAGAACACGTTACAACTATGATCGCTTGCCAAAACCCACCAAGCGCAAACAACTTTTAAAAGTCCCCACACTGCTTATATAATTACTCCCAAAGCGAGTCCAGCAGACACACAGCGTGACTAAATACACGCATTGCACGCTCTTTGTAACGAATTAAACAAAGAAAAAGCTCTGCGTACCTTTGCGGTTACTCCGCGCTCCTCTGCGTTTAAAAACGCTACGACTTTACACACGCGATCGCCCAAGCGTATGTTCGATATGTAACCCCAAAAAAGTAAAACCCGCTTTCGCGGGCTGTTTATCAATAAATAATTCTTTACAATTGTGACGCTGATTTAACCTATATACTTCATTTCGGCTTCTAGTTGACGCACTAGGTTTTCGTCACCTTTGGCTCTAGCTACTTGCAAGCGATGTTCTAGATTTTTTTGCAGATTTTGGTGATGAGTTTCATCAGCTTGTTTTGCTGCTTGCATTCTATTGTTAAGCATAAGTTTTCCCTCTTAAGTTTTTGCTTTATATCTTCATTTCCTAAGATAGCATAACTTCCGTAACATAGGCTACAGAAAATTCGGATCGTTTATAGATTTAATTGACATATTTTTGTCAGATGAGTCAAATTACATTCCTCAGCGATTTTGGCGATCGCGATGTGTATGTCGGGGTAATGAAGGGAGTAATCGCCCAAATAAACCCAAAATTAACCGTGATAGACTTAACGCACCAAATTCCACCACAAAATATCGCTGCGGCGAGATTTTGCTTGATGAATGCTTATGGTTATTTCCCAAAGGGGACGGTGCATGTAGCAGTGGTAGATCCGGGGGTGGGAGGAATCAGGAGAGCGATCGCCTTACAATTAGCTGATGGGTTTTTGGTGGGACCCGACAATGGTATATTTAGCGGAGTACTTAGTCAAAGTCTGGCGATCGCCGCAGTGGAACTGACAAACTCTCAATATTGGCGAACTCAACAACCCAGCAGAACTTTTCACGGAAGAGATATTTTTGCACCTGTGGCAGCGCATCTTGCTAGCGGTGTTTCTTTAAAAGAGCTAGGTAGAGAAATCGATCCAGCAAAGCTGATAAAGTTAAATTTGGCAGAATGCAGTTTAACAGAAACTGGTGTAACGGGTTGCATACAATATATTGACCATTTTGGCAACTTAATCAGCAACATTTCAGCAAGTTACGTGCAACAAAAAACCTGGTATGTCAAAGCTGCGGGATTGACGATCGCACGTTGTGAAACTTACGCAGATGTGCAGATTGGGGATGCGATCGCTTTAATTGGCAGTCACGGTTGGGTAGAAATTGCCATCAACAGCGATAATGCACAGTTACAGTTACAGATGAAGTTGGGAGATGCGGTAGAAGTGTGTTTTGAGCGATCGCGCTTTTAGAGAGAGAGCGATCGCAACAATGAGTGGAAAACAGTTGATAGCTTACGTTGCCAGGGTGATCAAGTCAGACTCATAAGCCCCAATATCAATTCTGTTATTTTTGACGCGATCAAAACCCGTGCCACGTTGGTCTGTATCTGTCGAGGGCATAACAGCAGGATCGCCCTTATCAATTGCGGGACTACCAGAAAGCAACGCCATAGTGTAGGTAGAACCGAGGTTATCTTTCAGAACGTCGAGTTTGGGGTCAATGGCTGTGGCAAATTCCGTCGCACCTGAATTAGCCGTAGTTGTGTTGTTGGGATCGCCATACAAATCTCCTGTTGTGTTGCTGGCAAAGTTGTTACTTCCAACATCACCAATCAGGTTATAGCCCTGTGAAGTCAGGGTGCCATAGAAATCTAGACCGGAAGAAGTTGCAGTATTTTTGGCGATGATGGTGTTTTTAGCGATCGCAGTACCACCGTTGAAAATACCGCCGCCATAGATTGCCGAGTTGGCAGATAGGGTGCTGTTAGTTACCGTCAGCGTGCCAGTTTTAGTATAGATACCGCCGCCATAGCCACCGTAGACGCCGGAGGTGAGTTTTGCCTTATTATCAGAGATGGTGCTGTTAGTTACCGTCAAGCTGCCTTCGTTATAGATACCGCCGCCATAGCCGCCGGCACCTACGCCAGTATAGTCTGCCGAGTTAGCAGTTATGGTGCTGTTGATTACCGCCAGTGTGCCTTCGTTATAGATACCACCTCCTAAGCCGTCGGTGTCGGTGTATGCGATGCCCGTACCGCTTGCCGAGTTGCCAGTTATGGTGCTGTTAGTTACTGTCAACGTGCCATCGTTATAAATACCGCCGCCTTCATTTGCTTTACCCTTAGCAATGGTCAAACCATCAATATTCACAGTCTTGCCGCTGTTAATATAAAAGACACCCACAGCATCATTTCCACTCACAGTCAGTTTGTTAGCACCCAAACCAGTAATATTGACATCATCGCTAATATTATCTAGCGCTGAAGCCAAAGTAATTGTGTACATCCCTGCGGTGTAACCAGTGTCAGCAGTGGGAATGTTGAACGTGATATTATCAAGCCCCGCAAAAGCATTAGCATTAATCAGCGCTTGCCGCAAGGAACCTTCCCTCTTGGTATAGTCAGTCCCAGTCCCGTTATCGCTGGTGTTAATTACTTCTGTGCCATTGGCAGCAATTGTGACTGTGGCATTGTTCTTGGTAGTATCAACGCTGTAACCTCCAGCTGCCAGATTAAGTTTCAATATCTCATCAGCCTCAGCAGCATTGCCATCATTCATTGCCGTGAGGCTAATATCCACAAACGACATTCCCACAGGAATAATCACACTCCTGGTTTTACCTGTGCCAGAAACACTACTGCTCAAGCTGTAGTCAACCGCAAAAGCTCCACCCGCATCACTTGTAACAGTGCTGGTGTCATCAATACCCAGATTCACAGTTAAAGCGGCAGAAGTATCACCAAGGCGAGAAATTGTAAAAGTGCCTGTTGTACCACTTTCCGTGGCTTTGGTGTCAGAGGCGTTGATACTGACAAGTGCATCATCATTAATAATTGTATAAGTCGCTGTTTGCTGACTTCCTAAAATTGCCCCACCCGTGGCATTAAATAACTTCAGCTTGATGGTTTCATCCGGCTCATAGATAGTATCCCCGACAATAGGAATCACCACATCTTTACTAGTTTCCCCATCTGCAAAGTTAATGGTAAGGGGCAACTTGTTGGTATAGTCATCGGTGGCAGTGGCTGTGCTTCCATCATCCAACAGTACATCTACACTTGCTGCTCCTTTTGTACTACCCGTGCGTTGAATTTTGGCAACAATTTTATCTACCGTGCCGCTATTACCTTCAAAATCGCTGTAATTAGCAGCAGCAAATGCTAAAGTACCGACTTGTAAGTTTGTATTTTCAGTGCCCTTATCGATATTATCATCAGTGCCGATATGAACATCAATATCGGTTTTAACGCTGAGATCAACTTTGAAAACCGTATAGCTATACTCACGCTTACCTTTGATGGAACGCTCCTCAAAACCAAATGTGTTATCTCCGAACTGACGAATGTGCTGAAGTTTATCAGGGTTAGCTTTGTGGTAAGTAAAGTAGGCAACAGGTCCAGAACCCTCTTGATTGCTTTGATTGCTATTGAGAAATTGTTCAGAAGTGCCATTAGCAATAATGTAAGTTGCGAATAGTCCCCCAGCTTCAATAGAAGTTGAAGATGTACTGCTTTGGTTAAAGCTGACTATACTTTGTCTAATGGCTGCTTGGGCATAACCCACTTCACCGGGAGTAATTGTTTTGCCAGTTAAGGGGTCGGTAACTGTACCTTGAGCATCGTTGATTCGATAAAATCCCACATGATTGCGATTGGCAGAATCGCTGTTGACTGTAAAGTTAGCGGAAATCTGACCCTTGACACCGCGAAAATCAAGGATTTCCCCTTCTTTTTGTCCTTGCAATCCTATCCCTAGTGCCGGGGGAGTTTTGACTATCTCCATTTTCAACACTAAGTCGTTGAAGTCTTTGTCACCCCCACCTTTCAAATCTTCCCAAGCTAAATCGAAGGTGCTTTTGCCTTTATCTTTCACCCGCACATGGTCAAATTTATCTGTGTTGCAAGAGCTGAGAGAAAAGAATACATTGTCTGGGGTTTTCCCAGACGTCATTTGAGTATCTACGCTGCTGGTAGTATTGTTTGCCACCAAATAAAAGCCTAAGCGTTCCCCAGCTTTAAAGGTTAATTGACGAACAAAGTTAATCCCGGCTGATGCTTTTTCTGATAAAGAGGAGAAAATTACCCGCGATTGAGTAAAAGCAGCTTGCATGTAGCCTTCTTGACCTGGAGCGACACCGTTGACTGTGCCTTTGTCGTCAGAGACAACAAACACGCCGATTTCATTGATAAATGCTGCTTTTCTCTCGCTTAAGCTGAACTGGACACTGCTACTGCTGCTACTACTACCGTTAAGAGCAAAAATATTACTCAGACCGTTAGTATCTTTAAAACTCAACTTGTTGATGCTAGCTTCGATTGAGAGGTCGTTGGTATCTTTGTCGTTCATAGGAAGTATAAAATTCTCTGAATAATTGGGAAGTTCCAGAGTTGTTACTGATATATTTCCCAAGAATCGACATTAACTAACACAACGAGCAAAAAAGCAGACAATCTCTCCTAGCATAGGAAATATAGATTCAAATCCAAGATTGTTATGACTTTAACAGAATCGCCAGCATCCGTTTATCAAGGTCAGTTTGGCGAGTTTACAATTAATCAAGGCGATCGCAAAAGCGTAATTATCTATCGCACTGCGTTAATGGTAGCCGCACTCAGCTTTGCGATCGCCAGCGCTTTGATTTTACTCAACAATAACCCAACTACCATCCAAGCAATTACACCTTTGTATACCTGCTTCAGCCTAGCTTTAGGTGTAAGTTTACTGACTATTCATATCTACTTAGCACCCCTGCACCGAGCTTTACAAGCTTTCTGGCTGATTGGTTGCATTTCTTCATTTGTATTCGGGCATTTTGACAGTCAACCGTTTGCTGTCACAGTTTACACTCACCCCCTGAGTTTATTCGGAGTCGGTTTTATCTTCGTAGCCTTAACAGGTATCTTTTTTAAAGAAGCTTTTTGCTTCAATCGTCTGGAAACCAAAGTATTAACCTTTACAGTGCCGATACTGTTGCTGGGACATTTAGTAGGTGTTTTGCCAATTCAAGCTGAACAAGTTTTATTAGGAATCTGGGCAATTTTGTTTCTGGTATTTGCCTTGCGGAAAGCTGTACAAGAAATTCCTCCGGATATCGGGGATAAATCTGTGTTTGCTTATTTGAAAGCAGAACGCACAGCAAAAGCATAAATACAGCTTAATGTCAATCAAACAGCGTCAAAATCAACAAAGATTAAGAATCCGGCTGCTAAAACGCCAAGAAATGTGGACGCTGACAGCGCAGGGATGGGTGATAGCGATCGCTTTAATGATTTCTGTGATATTTTTCAACATTAGTCATTTATACCCGTTTCTCGCTGTAACTTCTCCCATCAAAGCCGATATCTTGGTTGTCGAAGGATGGGTAACAGACTATGCAATAGAACAAGCATTTAGCGAATTTAAAAGCGGTTCCTACCGACAAATATTCACCACAGGAGGTCCGGTAGAAAAAGGATTCTATCTAGTTGAATATAATAATTTTGCCGCAATTGCCGGCGCTACTTTAAAAAAGCTGGGTATGCAACCAGAAAAAGTGACAGTTGTACCTGCGCGTGATGTAATTAAGGATCGGACTCATGCATCTGCGATCGCACTTCGCCAGTGGCTAGCAAATTCAAAATTCCCGATAAAATCAATGAATTTGTTAACCTCTGATGCCCATGCTCGCAGAAGTTGGCTAATATATCAACAAGTACTTGCCCCGAAAATCAAAGTCGGAATAATTGCCGCTAAACCACTAAATTACAATCCAAATAAATGGTGGACTTCTAGCGAAGGTGTGCGAACGGTAACTTCGGAAATTATCGCCTATTTTTATGCGCTATTTGTGAATTGGGGCATATAAAAGCCAGAAGTCAGGAGTCAGGAGTCAGGAGTCAGGAGTCGGAAGTCAGAAGGTAAAAAAATCTCTTTCCTAATCCAAGCGTCCCCAGTCCCCAGTCCCTAATCCCTAATCATCTCAACACCTCCACTTGTTCCACCGCATTAAGTTCGTCAAGAAGTCGCCAAATTTCCTGTAGCATTGGCTGTAACCCAGCGCCGGTAACAGCGGAAATCAAGAAAACTGGCGCAAAGGATAGATGATTAAGTTGCATAGCTAGTGCTTCCAAATCTACAGATTCGCGATCGACCGCATCAATTTTGTTGAGTGCTAAAACAAGCGATCGC
>JBPCQW010000570.1:0-14911 GCA_050997715.1 Hassallia sp. | reverse complement strand
GTCCCCGTCTCTACAACTCCTAACTTTTAATCCTCTATCCCAGCTTTTCAAATACCTTAAACAGAGGCAGGTACATTGCCAGCAAAATTGTACCAACCATTCCCCCTAGAACCACAATCATAATTGGTTCTAAAATGCTTGTTAGAGCTTTTACTGCCTGCTCAACTTCATCTTCATAAAAATCGGCAATTTTCATCAACATCGCATCTATTTCACCAGTTTCCTCGCCGATACTAATCATTTGAATTGCCATAGCTGGAAAAACGTTTTCTTTTTGCAAGGCAATGCTGATCATTCCTCCTTGTTGAATTTCTATACGCGCTGCATCAATAGCATTAGCAATTACTTGATTTCCTGAAGTATCGCGGACAATTTCCAAAGAAGTAAGAATTGGTACACCAGAACGAGTCAAAGCACCAAAAGTCCGGCTAAAACGCGCAATCGCAGATTTTTGGATCAAATCACCAAACAACGGCATTTTCAAAGAAAGGCGATCGATAGTTACGCGACCAACAGCAGTTTTGTAGTATTGCTTATATGCAATTGACGTACCGATAACAACGCCAAATATAAGAAAAATTCGCCAACTTCTCAAAATTTCACTACAATCCATCAAGAACTGAGTTAGAGGAGGCAATTCTGTGCCTATATCTTTAAAAATACCAGCAAAAATTGGGATCAGAAAAATCGTCATACCCAGAAAAATTGCAGTTGCCAAAAAACCTACAACCATTGGATAAGACAATGCTGATTTAATTTGGTTTTGTAATCTGGCAACATCTTCTAATAACTTCGCCAAACGATTCATTACATCATCCAAAACACCGCCAACTTCACCCGCTTGAACCATGCTGACATACAAACCATCAAAACATTGAGGATGCTTTCGCATCGAGTCAGAAAGATTCATACCGTTTTGGACATCAGCACTAATGTCTATCAACGCTTGTTTTAGTTTAGGATTAGTACATTGGTCAGATAGCACCCCCAGACTTCTAACAATTGCCACTCCCGCATTGATTAGAGCCGCAAGTTGACGAGAAAAGACAGCTTTATCCTTAATGGAAACCTTAACCATTCCTGTCTGTAATTTCTTCAAGTCAAAGCTGCCGAAACCTTGAGCTTGTTTAAGTTCTTGAACTACAAAACCCTGCTGTCTCAGAGTAGTACGTGCTTGCGCCACCGATTCTGCAATAATTTTTTCTGTTCGGGATTTTCCTTGAGAATCTCGAACACGAGCAACAAAATTTGGCATAAATTATATAGATTTTAGATTGGTAATTGGGCATAGGGCTTTTTAAGGAGGGGTAAAGGGAAAGCGCTCCGCGCACTCTTAAAGGGAAAAGGTGAAGAAGTAATTTTAAATATTTTTACTAATTTTAAATAACTCCGCCCCTTTACCCTTTACCCCTCTTCAAATTCCCATTGTTAAATTAATGCGCTTTGACTGCTCCTGCTGCTTGTGGTGGGACACCACCAATGAGACGCTGAATTTCATCCGGCTTGGAAGTCTTAGACATTGCCGCTTCAAAAGAGATAGTTCCTGCTTTGTACATATCAGCTAAAACCTTCTCTAGAGTTTGCATACCCAACTTACCGCCGGTTTGTATAGCCGAGTAAATTTGTGCTGTTTTACCTTCGCGAATCAAGTTGGAAATAGCAGGAGTAACAATCATAATTTCTTGAGCCATTACCCGACCAAACTCGCCTGGTTTAGGATTTTTTCTAGAAACCAAAGTTTGGCTAAATACAGCGACTAACGAGTTAGATAATTGTACCCGTACCTGAGTTTGTCTTTCATGTGGAAAAACATCAACAATCCGATCAATAGTTTGTGCTGCTGAACTGGTGTGCAAAGTGCCAAATACCAAGTGTCCTGTTTCTGCCGCACTAATAGCCAAGGAAATTGTTTCTAAATCCCGCATTTCCCCTACCAGAACAATATCTGGATCTTCCCGTAATGCTGCTTTTAAAGCATTAGCAAAACTCTTGGTATCTTCATTAAGTTGCCGCTGGTGAATTAGGCTTTTAACTGGTTCGTAAATAAATTCGATTGGGTCTTCTACGGTTAAAATGTGTTCTGCTCTGGTGCGGTTAATCAAGTCAATCATTGCCGCTAGGGTAGTGGTTTTACCTGAACCCGTGGGACCTGTCACCAGAATCAGTCCTCTGGGCTTTTCTGTCATTTCCCGCACTATATCTGGCAGACCTAATTTATCAAAGTTAGGAATTTTAGAACTTAATGCCCGCAAACAAGCAGCATAGGAACCACGCTCTTTATAAACGTTGACACGAAAGCGAGCTAAACCTTTAACTCCATAACTACAATCTAATTCCCATGTTTGTTCTAAAGTTTTGCGCTGAGTATTATTCAGCATACTAAAAATCAGCCTTTGACATTGGTCGCCTGTTAATGCTTCGTCACCAATGGGGGTAAGTTTACCGCTGATGCGGAAGTAGGGAGGTAAACCTGCGGATAAATGTAAATCCGAGCCACCCATTTCAATCATCCGCTCCATCAAGTCTTCAATCATCATTTCCATAATTATGTTTCCTTTTGTTATTTGTTAATTGATAGTTGATAGTTGATAGTTGATAGTTGTTGGTTGATAGTTGATAGTTGTTGGTTGATAGTTAACTACTAACTACTAACCACTAACCACTAACCACTAACAAACAACAACTAACTAATCGGCAAAACGAGGTGTCATACAATAGGGACAATCTAGCCATTCCGGTTTTAGTTCGGCACTACAAGTTCGGCAGGTAAGACCGCTTTTGCGTTTGGCTTTTAACTCTGCTTCTAAACCTGTATCAGTGAAAGTTACACGTTCGACTTCTTCCAAAGTGGTTTGTCCTTGACGCACTAAATCCAAGCTGTAAGCCAGCAAAGTTTTCATTCCCTCTTCTACTGCAACTTCCTTAATACGTTCTGTTGGTGCTTCTTCGTTAATTAAGGTTTGCAGTTTTTCGGTGACTCGCATGACTTCATAAACACCGCAACGTCCCTTGTAGCCAACGCCATTACAAGTTGGGCAAATATGACCTTTAGAATTAGCTTGTTGAATTTCTTCTGATGTTAAGGAGTTTGCTTTGTAAAAAGTTATACCGACATCTTGAGAAGCGGATAGACCATAGCGGGCTAATTCTTCAGGGGTGGGAGTATAAGCAATGCGACAATCACCACAGACACGTCGCACCAAACGTTGTGCTAAAACGCCAATGAGCGAACTAGAAATCATGAAAGGTTCGATTCCCATTTCTCCCAAACGAGCGATCGCACCCGGAGCATCATTCGTATGTAAGGTAGTTAATACTAAGTGACCCGTCAAGGCAGCTTCAATTGCTGTTTTTGCCGTTTCTTTGTCTCGCGTTTCACCCACCAACAGCACATCCGGATCTTGCCGCAAAAATGCCCGCAAAGCAGTGGCAAAATCTAGCCCTTTTTCCCGAATCACCTGCACCTGAGTAATCCCCGCCAAGCTATACTCAATCGGGTCTTCTACAGTACTGATATTAATTCCGGGTGTGTTGCGTTCTGCCAGTGCTGAATACAGTGTTGTTGTTTTACCAGAACCAGTTGGTCCTGTTACCAAAATCAGACCAAACGGACGGCTAACCATCTCGTGGACAATCTGCAAACTCTCAGGATCGGCAATTAACTTATGTAATCCCAGTTGTGTAGAGGAGTTATCCAAAATACGCAGCACTACTTTTTCCCCATAGCGACTGGGTAAGGTACTAACCCGGAAGTCAACTTTACGCCCTTCAAACATCCGCCGAATGCGTCCATCCTGAGGTAAACGCCGTTCGGCAATATCTAAGTTGGCAATAATTTTAAACCGAGCCGTCACCGCAGGAATGATTTTCTTCGGCAGGGCATCAAAAGCCTCACCCAACACTCCATCCTTACGAAAGCGAATACGTAAGTTTTCTTCTTGCGGTTCTATGTGAATGTCGGAAACCCTCTCATGCAAAGCTTTGGCAAGAATTCTATTGACCAAGTTGATAACTGGTGCATCTTCTGCACCCTTCATCGCTGCCCCCAAGTCGGCTTCCATATCATCGGGGGCATCGTCTAAGTCGAGATTTCCCAGATTTTCTAAGTCTTGATTAATGTCTGTAGACTTTTGTTTTTCCAGGTGCTTTTGTTTAACAGCCAATTCATCCAAATAGTGGTTGATTAGCTGCTGGTAGTCCTCCTGGGTAATCACCATGCGCTGCAATGCCAAGCCTTGCGGACGCAAAATGCGATTCAAATCATCCGAAGCCTCTAGATTATCCGGATCGACCATCGCCACTAACAGCGAGGGCGGATTTTGGTCTTCATGTTTTGACAATGGCACTAAGCGATGGCGACGACAGATATCCGCTGGAATCAGGGTATCAATCAGCTTTCCTACCGTGGTGCTGCCTACTTGACTAACTTCCGGATCGATAAACTCAACACCGTATAGTATTTTAAGTTCAAATAACTGCTGTTTTTTATACTGTCTGAGCAACTCAGGTGATAGTTGTTGCCCAGCAATTGATTCGAGTACTTCTGTTAAGGGTACGCCAGACTTGCGGCTATCAATCAGCGCTTGTCTCATCTGTTCGCTATTGACATAGCCAGATTGCACAAGTTTATTGCCGAAGGGCGAAAATTCGGTTCTTGTAGTAAGAGCGGTACTGCGTCGTTGTGAGGAGTTAGTCATAAGTGAGCAATGAGTAGCGGAAACCTCTGGTTAAAGTATTCCCAATCTGGTGAAGAGAATTCTCATGCTTACTTGCTGAATTTTCGCGAATAGAAAATTGGGAACGCGGTAATTGGTAATTGTCCCCCTGCCTCATGCCCCATGCCCTCATGAATGCCCCATTGCCCATTCCCTATTCCCTACCCAGAGCAAAGGCATCATGTCAACAAGACATTTATATTCTCAATAAGCTCCAAAACAGTCACATTAATCGTTGTTTATTGATAGAGATTTAGGCGATCGCCTAAATCTTTTAAACTAAACCAAACGAGAAATGCTGATTTTTTCAATGAGCAGTCTAAGATAGCCACAGATGCAGCAAGTAGCCATTTTAGACGCCTTTGCCGACTCAGGGCAAACGCATTTAAAATAGCTTGACAAAATACTAATAATGTGGGTGGTGGAAAAATGATAAATCTGAACTTCACACACAGGGCGATCGCTTCCAAATTAAATCGCTCAAGAGTGGCATTGTCAAAAAAAGACTCTTTTTTAAAATAAAATTAAGTACAACTAGCACGTTACCGTGAAGCTCAAGCCCAAAATCACATGGGCGATCGCCCTTCCTTGGGAATCATGTAGTTCTAACATACCAACAGATTTCTCTTCTTGATTTTAATACAGATAAATCATATTTTGTCAACTGATTTTTAGATGCGTTTGCCCTGATTCCCTACCCTCGCGATTCGGAATGCCGCCATTGGTGCGTCTGGGCTAAGGCGCTCACCATTTGTCACAATAAGGACGGTGAGATCACTTCAAATGAAAATTTCGGCAAAAAATACGCCTCACAGTCAGCGGCAAGTGCATTCAACGGCTGTTACTATGTGGGGACTAATTGCCGTAAATAGCATTTGGAATGATTACACAATAATGGAAGAGGATAAAGAAATAAACAATATAAGCCATCTTCTAGGGTGAACACAGAGGTAAAGTAAGCAATGATGAGCGAGTCCCCAGCCCAAATGAACTATAACGAATCTGGTAGCGAGGTTACTGAGCAAGTGACAGCCCAAATCAATACATCAGGAGAGACAGACACACAAGAAAATGGTACTGCTGGAACTCCGCAGACTATAACTGATACAGCCGCATTAGCAGAAATGACTCAACAAATAGAGTCACTTAAAGCGCAATTAGAAGAGCGCAACACCCAATATATGCGGATTGGGGCAGATTTTGAGAATTATCGCAAACGCACCAGCAAGGAAAAAGAAGAGCTTGACTTGCTGGTGAAGCGGAATACGATTACGGAATTACTGCCAGTAGTTGATAATTTTGAACGGGCACGAGCGCATCTCAAACCGCAAAGCGATGGTGAATTGACAATTCACAAAAGCTATCAAGGTGTCTACAAGCAACTAGTAGATTGCTTAAAACGCTTGGGTGTGTCACCAATGCGACCCGAAGGTCAAGAATTCGATCCGAACTTGCACGAAGCAGTAATGCGCGAACCTACGGATGAACATCCAGAAGGAACAGTGTTAGAAGAGTTAGTACGCGGATATTATTTGGGCGATCGCGTGCTTCGTCATGCAATGGTCAAAGTCGCTGCTCCAAAAGAAGACATGCCTCCTCTGGAGGAAATTCAGTCAAATCCAGCAAGTAGTTAACCGCTTTTTTTCATTCCTCAGTAGTCAAAAGTAACTATTACCATAGCACTGATTCCTTTTGACTACTGACTAACGGCTGACTACTGGTAGCTAAAAGTCATTAGACCTCTTGCAAGGACGAGCATCGCATACCCAAACTAGGACATGGCTATTTACGGTTTTCACTAACTAATCGCTTTTCTTCCATCGGGAGGAGAAGAATGCTTTTTTTGCGAAAACCGTAAAAAACTTGTCCGTAGTTAAAAAGTTACTCCGCGAAAAATCACGTCTGTAGTTTGTTGGACAAAAACTTCCACATCAGTCCCGGCAGGAAGCTTATGTCTACATTTTTGTAAGAAGCACTCTGGTAAAAATACCGTTAGTTATGGGAAAAGTTATTGGAATCGACTTAGGCACTACCAATAGTTGCGTCGCAGTATTGGAAGGTGGTCAACCGATTGTCATTGCCAGCTCAGAAGGTGGAAGAACCACTCCTAGTATTCTCGGATTTGGCAAAGGTGGTGAGCGCTTAGTCGGTCAACTGGCAAAGCGACAAGCAGTTACAAATGCCGAGAACACAATTTACAGTATTAAGCGATTTATTGGTCGTCGTTGGGATGACACCGAAGTAGAACGCGATCGCGTCCCCTATACTTGTATCAAAGGTCGAGATGATACCGTTGATGTGCAAATTCGCGGACGTAATTACACACCGCAAGAAATCTCCGCAATGGTTTTGCAAAAACTCAAACTAGATGCGGAGAATTTCTTAGGGGAAACTGTCACCCAGGCAGTAATTACGGTGCCGGCATATTTCACAGATGCTCAAAGACAAGCAACTAAAGACGCTGGCACGATTGCCGGACTTGAAGTATTGCGAATCATCAATGAACCAACTGCTGCGGCTTTAGCTTTTGGGTTAGACAAGCAAGACATTGAACAGCTAATTTTAGTATTTGACTTGGGGGGTGGCACCTTCGACGTATCCATTCTACAACTTGGGGATGGAGTGTTTGAAGTTAAGGCGACTTGTGGTAATAACCATCTAGGTGGAGACGACTTTGATAATGCGATCGTCCGCTGGATGATCCAACACTTCTACCAACAAGAAAAAGCTGACCTTTCCCAAGATAAGATGGCGCTGCAACGCTTGCGAGAAGCAGCGGAAAAGGCAAAAATTGAACTCTCCAGCATGGCAAGTACCTCAATTAACTTGCCATTTATCACCGCTAATGAAACCGGACCAAAGCATCTAGAAATGGAACTCAGCCGTTCCAAATTTGAAGAACTGGCAAGCCAATTAATTGAAGCTACCATCGAACCGATGGTTCAAGCGCTGAAAGATGCAGAGTTGAAACCACAAAACATAGATAAAATTATTTTGGTGGGCGGTTCTACGCGTATTCCGGCAGTTCAAAACGCCCTGATCAAATTTTTCAACGGCAAACCACCCGATCGCTCTATCAATCCTGACGAAGCAGTGGCACTCGGCGCTGCAATTCAAGCTGGGGTGCTGGGTGGCGAAGTCGAGAATCTCTTACTTTTGGATGTTACACCTTTATCGCTGGGATTGGAAACTTTAGGAGAAGTGTTCACTAAAATTATTGAACGCAATACAACAATTCCTACTAGCAAGTCTCAAGTGTTTTCCACCGCAACCGATGGGCAAACAAGCGTGGAAATTCACGTCCTTCAAGGTGAACGGGCAATGGCAAGGGATAATAAAAGTCTCGGTAAATTCCTTCTCGCTGGAATTCCCGCCGCATCCCGTGGCGTGCCGCAAATCGAAGTATCATTTGAAATCGATGTCAACGGCATCCTCAAGGTTTCGGCTCAAGACAAAGGCACTGGTAGAGAACAAAGTATTCGGATTACCAACACAGGTGGTTTGAGTACCCACGAAGTAGAACGGATGCGGCAAGAAGCCGAAATGTTTGCAGAACTTGACAAAAAACGCATACAACTAGTTGAATTAAAAAACCAAGCGGATACTCTGTTGTTGAGTTACGAATCAACCTTAAAGGATAATGGCAACTTAATTGCCGACTCGATGAAAGCTTTGGCAAAGGAAAAAGCCATAAAACTGCAACTAGTAATGATTCAAGACGGTATCTCACCAGAAGAATTTAAACAGCGCTTGGATGACTTTCAACAAACCTTGTTTGCCATTGGTGCCGATGTTTACAACCGACCTACTGGGTCGTCAAGTGATGAAGTCGTGCACCAGACTTCAGATATTCCCTTTACTCCTGGTGTTGAGTCAGTGAATGGAACGATCGCACCTCAATTCAACTTTGATTTTGAAGATGAGGGCACCTTACAAGCCGATTACGAGGCGATCGATTAAAGGGGAACGCGGTAATTGGGCAATTTTATTGATGGGGAAAGGGAAAAGGGACTCATGATGACAAAGAAATATTTCCCCCTGCTCCCCCTTGTCTCCCTTGTCCCCTTGTCCCCTTGTCCCCCTATCCCCATTTTCCCGAAACCTGGTGTTGTACCGCAATGGTTTGTTAGATTGTAGAAGCGAGTTGCCGTGAATTACACAAAGTGCTAGTACAGATGCGATTAAACGTATATGGGGGTTTTCCACACCTATAGGTGCGGCTAGCTCCTCTGTTTATCGGCGGGGTTTTACCGTCCTGCGTAGCACAATTGTAAAAGAAACAGCCGAATCGGCAGTGAAAAGTTTGAGCAAAAAACTTGCCCAAAGTTAGCTTTCTTTAAGCCTGATGCACGGCAAGTTGCTTTTAATTGGGTAGATGGTTGTCCTGTTTTAGGAACAAAGCATCTCATGCTCAAAATATAAAGAGTGATTTTTGTCAAAGGTAAAAGGTAAAATCAAGTATTAACAAAAATTAACCTTTGCCTTTTTGAAGTTCTGCCTTCCGCTTTCTACCTTCTAACTTTTACCTTTGCTATATGGCCCGCGATTATTATGAAATTTTAGGTGTCTCTCGTGATGCCGACAAAGAAGAAATTAAAGGCGCATACCGCCGCCTAGCTCGGAAGTATCACCCAGACGTGAACAAAGAGCCGGGAGCGGAGGATCGCTTTAAGGAAATTAACCGCGCTTATGAAGTGCTTTCTGAGCCGGAAATCAGAGAGCGTTACAACCGTTTTGGTGAACCTGGTGTGTCCGGTGCGGCTGGCGCAGGCTCCCCAGATATGAGCGATATGAGTGGCTTTGCCGATATCTTTGAAAGTATTTTCAGTGGCTTCGCAGGGGGGATGGGTGGTCCTTCTACGCAAAGACGGCGCAGCGGTCCGGTGCGAGGTGATGACCTGCGGCTAGACTTGAAGTTAGATTTTCGAGAAGCGGTATTTGGCGGTGAAAAAGAAATTCGTATCTCTCATCTAGAAACTTGTGATGTCTGTACCGGATCTGGTGCCAAAGCAGGAACTCGACCCCGCACTTGTTCGACTTGCACTGGTTCGGGTCAAGTACGCCGTGTCACTAGAACGCCTTTTGGCAGCTTTACTCAGGTTTCGACTTGTCCTACCTGTAATGGTACGGGAATGGTAATTGAAGACAAGTGTGATGCTTGTGACGGCAAAGGCGCAAATCAAGTAACGAAGAAACTGAAAATTACAATTCCCGCTGGGGTCGATAATGGCACGCGCTTGCGAATTTCTAATGAAGGAGATGCAGGTCAGCGCAGTGGTCCTCCGGGAGATTTGTATGTTTACTTATTCGTCAATGAGGATGAAGAATTCCACCGGGATGGAATTAGCATTATCTCGGAAATCAAAGTTAGCTACCTTCAAGCGATTTTAGGCTGTCGTTTAGAGGTAAATACAGTAGACGGTCCCGTGGAATTGATAATTCCGGCAGGAACTCAGCCCAATACGGTGATGAAGCTGGAAAATCGCGGTGTACCCCGGTTGGGAAATCCTGTAAGTCGGGGCGACCATATGCTAACGGTGTTAATTGATATTCCCACCAAGGTGATGCCAGATGAACGAGAATTGCTAGAGAAGCTAGCTAAAATTAAGGGAGACCGCAATGGTAAAGGTGGTCTAGAAGGTTTTTTGGGAAATTTGTTTAAGTAATGAGCGTATCTTCCGTCTCAACTCCCGATGCTCAACTCGATTTGCGCGGCACTCCTTGCCCGATTAATTTTGTGCGGACGAAATTACGTTTAGAACAAATGCCACAAGGAGGTTTGTTAGAAGTCTGGCTAGACCCTGGAGAACCGATTGAGCAAGTTCCTGATAGCTTGACAATGGCAGGCTATCAGGTGGAACAAATTACAGATTGTACTGGCTATTTTTCTCTGTTAGTCCGCCGTCAGGTTGCTGCTTGATGAAAGGAGAAACTTTTTCTACCACTGGGCAGTTGCTGGGTACTGTGGTAGCTGTGCAAGCTAATTTTTATCGAGTGCAGCTGGATTTAGGGGACAAGGAGGACAAGGAGGACAAGGAGGACAAGGAGGACAAGGAGGACAAGGAGGACAAGGAGGACAAGGAGGACAAGGAAGACAAGGAAGACAAGGGGACAAGGAGACAAGGAGAATTTTTGAATAGTACTCCCCTTGTCCCCCCCTCCCCTTGTCCCCCCCTCTCGCCCTCTCCCCATCCCCCCCTCCTCCTCTGCACTCGGAGAACGCGGTTGAAGAAAATTGGGCAACAGGTAATGGTAGGCGATCGCGTGGTTGTTGAAGAACCAGATTGGGCTGGTGGACGAGGAGCGATCGCTTTTGTTTTACCCCGCGATAGTGAATTAGACCGTCCAGCGATCGCTAATGTTAACCAAATTCTGCTAGTGTTTGCTGTTGCCGATCCACCTCTAGAACCTTATCAACTCAGTCGCTTTTTGGTAAAGGCGGAATCTACAGGTTTGGATGTTGTTTTATGCTTGAATAAAGGCGATTTAGTTTCAACTCAGGTGCAGTCGGAAATAAGCTCGCGTCTGCTTGGTTGGGGCTACCAAACGCTATTTATGAGCGTTAATAATAATATAAATATCGACAAATTACTTTACCGATTACAAGACAAAATTACCGTCTTGGCTGGACCTTCAGGGGTTGGTAAATCCAGTTTGATTAATGCGCTGATTCCCGATGCTCAGTTGCGCGTAGGTGAGGTTTCTGGTAAACTATCTCGCGGGCGTCACACCACCCGTCACGTAGAATTATTTGAATTACCATTAGGTGGCTTTCTGGCAGATACTCCCGGTTTTAATCAGCCTGATATCGATTGTAGCCCGGAAGAATTAATCCGTTATTTCCCAGAAGCAAGACAGAAATTAGCAGTTGATAGCTGTCGCTTTAATGATTGTCTGCATCGAGACGAACCTGGTTGTGTAGTTAGAGGTGAATGGGAGCGTTATGAGCATTATCTGGAATTTTTAGAGCAAGCGATCGCTCGTCAAACTCAGATTAACCAACAAGCCGATCCAGAATCTACCCAAAAGCTAAAAACGAAAGGCAAAGGGCAGACTCAGTACGAACCGAAGTTAGAAAGTAAAAAATATCGCCTAAAATCCCGCCGCACCCAATTACAAGAGTTGCAGGAGTTGTATAAAGATGACGAGTGATATTAAGTAGGTCGGCGTTAAAAATTGTCGTTATGACAAGGCAGCAGGCAGGAGGCAGAAGGCAGAAGGGAAGAGGTTTTTGGACAACTTTACTTTTCGTTACATGCTTCGGTTTTTTTGCACCTTTCTACTTATGTCCGTTTAATTGACATTAATAAAAAAATCCGAAATTTTTGTAGCGACGTGACAGTGGAACGTCTCTACATCATATGTAATAAACCTGTGATGATATGATATCAAGTTTGTTTAAATTTACTGAGTTTTGGACTCCTCAGTAAAAAAAATTATTTTACCCTATCAGTTCTTCGTAGTTATCGTGCGAACCAATCCAAATCCAGTAATAATCATCTTTTCTAGTAACTGCTAATGCACGATAACCACGACTAACTCTAACTGACCATAAATTATCACCTACCTTTTTAAAATGCAAAGACGGATGAAATTGATTTTTACTCCAAAGTCGATAAGCTTTTTTGGCTTGTTCTCTAGCTTCAGGTGGAAGCGCAGCGTATAAGTGCCAAAACTCAGGAGTTGTGAATGATTTCATCTAACGATTTGACACGATTAGCATCAATGTCTTGATTGGCTTGCTGAATCAATTTATCCAATCGACCAGATTTAGCATCGGCTTCAATTTGCTTATCCCAAGCTTCTTCTAAATATTCCTGTAACCAATTTGACAGTTGGCGCACTTCAATTTCAGACAGGTGTCTGATGGCTGCTTCAATTTCTGGGAGTGAATTCATTAAGCAATTCCTGATAAACCCCTTTAATTTCCATCTTAATCAGGAGCCTAGAATATTTTGCTTTCAGGGGCATGGGTTATGAAATTAATTAGTGCGATCGCTCCTCTTTATATCTTGCTATTGAGATATACTTGGCTCTTTAGTAGCTGGTGAAGATTGCAAGACGCGTCCATCTAACTTGGTAGCGACATCTTTCACAGACACCGAAGGTTTATTCCCAGTCAAATATAGAACCGCTGTCATTGCACCAACGCTACTGCGGCGAAAGCTAACGACATCAAACTTTACAGGCATTTCTTGAATAGTTGCATCTAAGGAGAAACCCGTAGAAAGTTGTGCTAAATTACTCAAATCTGGCAGGGACTTGTACTTTAATACTTTCACTTGTTGACTTGATGGTAACTTCTGCGCTAATTTCTTTATCTGTTGCTCAAACTCTGGTTGCCGCGCTTTTTGGAGAGCAGCATCGAATTGACCTTGTTGAGCTTGATTTGATAGCATACCCGTAAAGCCGAAGATAACTTCCATCTTTTGCGGTTCTACAAAGGCAAAGAAGTTATCTAGCGGAAAGTTGTCTTTGATCAGTAACTGCTTGAAAGGTTCTATTTTAGAAGCAATTTCTGCCTTCATGCTAGGTGGAAGTTCTTGAAAGCCTGCTGGCAAGTCTTCTAGTGTCAGTGCTGTCGCTTTTGTTGCGGGTTGTTCGGTAGCAGGTTGCGTGGTTTGAGTGGGCAAAGGAGCCGCTTGCGAGAGAGAGGCTGGCAAAATAGTACTGGTCAAAATAGACAACACAAAAGCCAGTTGCTGTTTCACTCTTGAAAATTTCCTTTTTTGTGAGGGAGTACCTCTAATTAAGATAGACGAACATTTTCGCGTCTAGAGTAGCATCGATGAAAAAGAAATACCAAACACTGCTACGCTCCTGATAAAGTCTTAAAATATTGTTAATTTCTGCCTAATCTCTCCACCTTTAACCTACACGTATCACCCCGGAATAACTATGGCTATCGGCTACGTTGCGCTTGTACTTCATGCACACCTGCCCTTCGTTCGTCACCCTGAAAGTGACTATGTGCTGGAGGAAGAATGGCTTTATGAAGCCATTACGGAAACATACATCCCTTTACTAAAAGTATTTGAAGGATTAAAGCGAGACGGCATCGACTTTAAAATCACGATGAGTATGACACCTCCTTTGGTGTCAATGCTGCGCGATCCGCTGCTGCAAGAACGCTACGATGCACACTTAACTCAACTACAACAACTCATAGGACTTGAAGCAGAGCATAATGCCAACAACGGGCATATGCGCTATTTAGCTGAACATTACGCTACCGAATTTAATGAAGCGCGTCAGCTATGGGAACGCTACAAAGGTGATTTGGTAACAGCTTTTAAACAGTTCCAAGACTCTAACAACCTGGAAATTATAACATGTGGCGCGACTCACGGCTATTTGCCGCTGATGAAAATGTATCCGGAGGCTGTGTGGGCGCAAATTCAGGTAGCTTGCGAACACTACGAGCAAACTTTTGGACGCCGACCGAGAGGCATTTGGTTGCCGGAATGCGCCTACTATGAAGGTTTAGACCGGATGCTGGCTGATGCGGGTTTGCGCTACTTCCTCACTGATGGACATGGCATTCTGTACGCTCGTCCGCGTCCCCGCTTTGGTAGCTATGCACCAATTTTTACCGAAACTGGTGTAGCTGTCTTTGGACGCGATCATGAGTCTTCGCAGCAGGTATGGTCATCTGAGGTGGGATATCCTGGTGCGGCTGAATACCGCGAATTTTACAAAGATTTGGGCTGGGAAGCTGAATATGAGTATATTAAGCCCTATATCATGCCTAACGGACAGCGTAAAAATACGGGCATTAAGTATCATAAAATTACTGGACGCGGCTTAGGACTTTCAGATAAGGCGCTGTACGATCCATACTGGGCAAAAGAAAAAGCAGCAGAACACGCTGCCAATTTTATGTATAATCGCGAACGTCAAGCTGAAAATCTTCATGGGATAATGCACCGTCCGCCGATTATCGTTTCACCTTACGATGCCGAGTTATTTGGTCATTGGTGGTATGAGGGTCCTTTGTTTATTGATTATTTGTTCCGCAAGTCATGGTATGACCAAAAAACATATCAGATGACGCATTTGGCAGATTATTTGAAGGCAGAACCGAATCAACAAGTTTGTCGTCCTTCGCAGTCGAGTTGGGGTTACAAAGGATTTCACGAGTATTGGTTGAATGAGACGAATGCGTGGATTTACCCACATTTGCACAAAGCAACTGA
>JBPCQW010000569.1:0-4172 GCA_050997715.1 Hassallia sp. | reverse complement strand
AATTTTGGCGCCGACACCCTAGAAGAGAGCGGAAAATCTACCTCACAACACTTGCCGCTTTGCTAATAGCATTAATCGGCTTTGAGAAAATTACCTTAGCGCTCCCATCTACATCAGTACATCAAACTAAGCAAAAATCAGCATCTCAATTATTAGAGCAAGGTAATCAACAATACCAAGCTGGGCAACTACAAGCGGCTATATATTCTTGGGAAAAGGCAAGAGAGATTTATCAGCAACGCCAGGATCGTCAAGGGGAAGGCACAGCTTTGGTAAGCTTGGGAACGGCTTACGTCTTTTCTCAGCGATATCGAGAAGCGATCGCCACATTGGAATCTTTTTTAGCGATCGCCCAATTTCTCAACAATCGCCAAATTCAAGCTCAAGCATTAGGCAATCTGGGAATTGCTTATAGAGCTGTGGGCAATTATAGCAAAGCGATTGAGTTGCACAGACAAGCCGGCAGAATTCTGCGCGATCTTGGCGATCGACCGCTTTTAGGCAAAGTTCTTCTCAATTTAGGAAACACCTTTTCAGTTGTGGGAGACTATGACAACGCCACAATTGCCTATCAACAAAGTTTGAAAATTGCCCAGCAGAGTAATGACCTTGAGGGAGAAGGCATTGCTCTGGGAAACCTAGGAAAAGTTAACAGTGACTTGAGTAAATATACTGAAGCCCTTGCCGCACACAAGCAAAGTTTAGCGATCGCCCAAAGAATTAATAACCGCTCTGCTCAAGCTAGCGCTCTGATTAACTTAGGTTCTACATATCTGTTTTTAGGTGGAGGCACGAAAGCGATTAAAGCTTATGAAGAGGCGTTAAAATTGGCTGAATTAGCAGGCGATCGCCAACGACAAGGTGAAGCGCTGGGTAGTTTGGGGATAGTTTATGAAGATCGGCGCGACTATCCCCAAGCGATTATATATCATAACCAAGCTTTAGCTCTAGCACGAGAGATAGGCGACCCAGCAACCGAAGGATTAACGCTCAATAACCTGGGACAAGCTTTATTTCGTGCCGGAAGGCTCTTTGAAGCTGAAAAACAACTCCGCGCTGCCGTCTTACTTCTGGATAATTTACGCCCCGGACTCAGTGACACTTACAAAGTTTCTATTTTTGATACTCAAGTTTATACTTACAATCTCCTGCAAGATATTCTAATTGCTGCCAAAAAGCCGGAAGCAGCTTTAGAAGTCTCAGAACAAGGACGTTCCCGTGCATTTGCCGAATTACTCGCAAGACGCATATATGAGGAAAATAAGCAAGCATCGGTATCATTTGTGAGCGAACGCCCAGAAGCTAATTCATCGCCGAATATTGAAAAAATTCGTCAAATTGCCCAACAGCAAAACGCCACACTAGTAGAGTATAGTTTTATAGGCGATCGCGACTTTAAGTTTCGTGGTAAACAACGAGCCAGAGAAGAGGAACTATTCATTTGGGTAGTCCAACCTAATGGTAAAGTAGCATTTCGACAAGTAGATTTAAAACCCCTCTGGGAAAAAGGTGCAACATTTACAGATGTTGTGACAATTTCCCGTTGTCTGATATTTAAACCGACTGCTAACTGCGGAGCGCTAATGCAGCCAATTCGTCAGCTACAGCGTACCCAGACAAAATCCTCAACTAGCCAGGATTACAGGCAGATACTTTATCAATTCCTCATCGAGCCAATTGCCGATCTCTTACCTGCCGATCCCAATGCTCATGTTATTTTTATACCCCAAGAATCTTTGTTTTCAGTTTCCTTTCCGGCTTTGCAAGACAAAGATGGCTCTTATCTGATAGAAAAGCATACTATCCTCAGCGCCCCGTCAATTCAGGTGCTAGAGTTGACTTATGCTTTGAAGGCGAGAAGAATGAGAAGGGAAGAAGGGGTAAATTCTTCTATCACTAATTTGAAATCATCCGCCTTGATTGTCGGTAATCCTATCATGCCCAAGCTATTAAAGGAACCTGGACAACCACAGGAATATTTATCACAATTACCAGAAGCAGAGCAGGAAGCTGTTGAGATTGCTAAATTGTTGAATACGACTGCAATAATCCGCGCTGATGCAACTAAAGCGAATATCCTGAAAAAAATGCCGACTGCAAGTTTAATACATTTGGCAACACACGGATTATTAGAGTATGGCAGTCAGAGTGGTGCTGGTTCTGTGCAAGGATTGGGAGTACCGGGAGCGATCGCTCTGACTCCATCGCTGAATGATAACGGTTTGCTAACCGCTAGCGAAGTTATAAATCTCCGTCTCCAAGCATCTCTGGTTGTTCTTAGCGCTTGCCAAACTGGAGAAGGAAGAATTTCTGGAGATGGGGTAATTGGACTGTCTCGTTCGTTTATTTCTGCGGGAGTTGAGAGTGTGGTAGTTTCTTTGTGGTCTGTGCGAGATATCGAAACCTCTAAATTAATGAAATATTTCTACCAAACTCTGCAAAATAATCCTGACAAAGCTGCTGCTATGCGTCAGGCAATGTTGAACACAATGAAAGAGAAACCCGAACCATTATACTGGGCAGCCTTTACTTTGATTGGGGAACCGTGAAACAATCTTAGTACCGTTTTGCGTAAGTTCGTAGCGTTTTTTAACGCAGAGGTGAATCAGTCGGCGGAGTCGGTTTCCGTCCCGTCGAACTGATGAACCCGAAGGGAACGCGGAGGTAAGCGCAGAGTGACGCAGAGTTTTTGTGATAAATTTTCGTCATGAATTAATGCAAAGCTGTACTTAGTGAATCGCGAAATTTAGTTGACTTAGAGCGCACTCTAAGATTTATGGTAGTTTGTATAGTTCTGCGGAGGTGACGATGGAAACAGAACTCACAATTCAACAAGTAGCGACGCTTACCGGGTTAAGTGTGCATACACTTCGGTATTATGAGCGTCTAGGGTTGTTGGAGGCAGTCAACCGAGCGACAAACGGTCATCGTCGCTATCGTGCTGAGGATATTACGCGAATAGAGTTTTTGACTCGATTGCGAACTACGGGAATGCCGATTCGTCAGATGCAACAGTTTGCGAGGTTGTATCGAGACAAACCTGAGGCTGTAAGCGATCGCTTACTTATTCTCGAAGATCATGAGCGCGAAGTTCAAGAACGCATCCGCGAACTTAGTCTTAATTTAGAGGCAATTCAGAAAAAAATTCAACACTACAAGCAGTTAGAAGTCAGAAGTCAGGATTCAGAATTCAGAATGCAACACCGTTTATTCATTTCACCTGGAGCGTGACATCCTATGCTGGATTCTGGCTCCTGAATTCTGAATTGTTTCTTAATTATTGGATACAAATGCATCGATGAGTTTACGCGCAATGCTTAACTTTGGGGGAATTTGTGGTAAGTTATCTTTTTTAAACCAAGCTGCGTCTGCTATTTCTTTCTCTTCGATGACGATTTCACCATCAGCATATTCTGCTGTAAACCCAATCATCAACGAATTGGGAAAGGGCCAAGATTGAGAGCCAAAATAGCGAATATTCTTGACTAAAATCCCCACTTCTTCTTTAACTTCGCGGATGACGGTTTCTTCTAAGGATTCTCCTGGTTCGACAAAACCAGCAAGTACGCTGTATAAAGCTTGTGGAAATCGATTAGCGCGAGCTAATAAAAGTTCTTCCCCACGGGAGATTAAAACAATGATAGCTGGAGAGAGGCGAGGATAATTAACTAAACCACAATTAGGACAGCGTTTAGCGCGATCGCTTGATAATTGTGTTGTCGCAGTTGCACAATGTCCGCAATATTGGTGGGTGCGATCCCATTCCATAATTTGAAATGCACGACCGCTAAGGGCAAAAAAATCTTCCTCCAAAATACCGTATAACTCGCGCAGTCCGCGAAAAATCATGCCCTCAGGAGGAACAGTATCTTTTGATAATTCGGCACAATAACACGGGTAACTATCAATTGTGCCGAGAAATTGTGTCCTAATGGGCATTAAGTTAATTTCCGCCAGGTTTATTAAATGGGGAATTTGGCTGTAAGTGTCATTACTAATAAGTAGTTTATTGCCCACAAAGGCAAACCACCAAGCTGGTTGAGACTGTTGTGTGGGTGGAGTTATTCCGGGAATGAAAATTCTAGTCATGCGTGTAGAACTGTTTGACTTTTATCGTAAGCTTTCCCGGCATCAGACAACTAAAGTAGATATTTTTAAGCACCAAGAGTGCT
>JBPCQW010000545.1:0-10600 GCA_050997715.1 Hassallia sp. | reverse complement strand
CACCACGGTGTGCGATGGCTCCAAAAGCACCTGTCATTTCCGTGACATTAACTACACTTTGACCCAGAATTAAGCCAGGAACTGGATCTAGGGTAGACTTTACCCCCAAACGCTGTGCCATTGCGACAACTTTATTTAATCCGATTTCTTTGGCAACTCGTAAAGCGATCGGGTTTTCGGAAAGCGCAAGACCGGTAGCAATATCTAAACTACCACCAGCACCACTCCGACAAGGTTTGTAGGTAAAACCTTGCCAACGCAAAGAATCACACGAATAACTTCTTCCTGGGGAAATTCCTTGCTCAATGGCAGCAGTGTAAGCAAAAATTTTAAAAGTGGAACCGGGTTGTCTTTTTGCCTGGATAGCCCGATTAAACTGACTTTTTTTGTAATCAATTCCCCCTACCATCGCTAATATCGCACCGGTGCTAGAATCAAGAGTCACCACTGCTCCTTGGGAATAACGAAAACTTGAGCCACCGTTGTTGACAGAATTCCGCAACGCGGCTTCGGCTTGCGTTTGAATTGCTGGGTCTAGCTGAGTTTCTATAATAAAGTTGCCTTCTGTGGCTAAGTCTTCACCCAAAATCGATTTGAGTTCTTGAAAGACATAACTGTAGAAATAGGGTGCAATTGTTTTCGCTTGCTGTTCGCAAACTTTGGGGCTAATTTCGATAGGCGATCGCCTAGCCCGGTTATACTCATCTTGTTTGATTTTCCCGTTCTCCAGCAACCGCTTCAGCACGCGATTGCGATATTCAATTGCTTCTAATTTATGCTTACTTTCTCCACAAAAATCAAAGCCATTGGGAGCGGGTAAAATTCCGACCAACGTCGCTGCTTCTGCCAAAGTTAATTCTTTTGCCGACTTATCAAAGTAAAATCGAGCCGCATCCTCAAAGCCGGAGGTATCCACCCCCAAAAACACCCGATTTAAATAAGTCAGTAAAATTTCATCTTTACTGTAGAATGTTTCTAACTTCAGAGCAACTATAGCCTCTCGCAATTTTCGTCCAACCGAGTCTTGGCTGCCGACATATTCGCGAAACAAACTTCTAGCGACTTGTTGAGTTACAGTACTAGCACCTTGCTGCACATCTCCACTGCGGCTATTAATCACCACTGCTCGCAAAATACCGTATGGGTCAACCCCGAAGTGCCAATTATAACGACTATCTTCTGAGGCTACTACAGCAACGGGTAAATAAGGACCAAAGTCTTCTAACCGCTTTTTGTCGATGTGAGCGGTAGAGCGAGGTTCGCGTAATGGCTTTTGTCCATCACGAGCGTAAACGATTACCGGGGCACGGGTGGCTGTGGGTAAAGGTCTAACTGAGAATTTTAGCCATTCTACACCAATAACTAAGGCGAATAAGGCTGTGGCTCCACCGACACCGCAAGCGCTCCAAGTTGCCGCTTTTACATACCAAGGTGGTGGATCGACGTATTGCAGCCGCACGGAAGCGGCAAGTTCTGGTGGTCCCAGGGTGAAGGTATCACCGTGTCGCAGTTCTAGGGAAGTGACACGACGTTTGCCGCGATAAATGCCATTAGTTGAGTTTTCATCTTTGATGATAAAAACCGGAGTTCGTTGAGTAGAATCCCGCGACAGTGAGAGATGAATTTGGCTGACAACTGGGTTGCGGATGACGATATCGCAGGATTTGGAACTGCGACCTAACATGTAGCGATCGCCTAATAATGGATATACCTCCGCCTTATCCGCCCCCGAATCTTGCACCAATAATTCTGGTACTCTGGCATTAGGTCGTAGCGCTAGTTTGGAAAAATCTACTCTCGCTTGAATTGTTTGTACTGCTTGAGTCACCTGACCAAGCAAAGTTTTTGGCTTTTGAGGGGGGTGGGGGGAACTCATTGGCTATATCACACCACGGTTAGTTAGTCAAGAACAAGTTGCGAAGAGCGCACAGCGGATGCTGGCATTTCACTATTTTACTCATAAGCCAAAGTAGAATTTTGCTGTACGGAATTATTGCAATTTCATTTGACACCAATACCATATCAGGCGATCGAACTGAGCTTGTTAAGCTTATAACATTTTTACCTAAGCAATAATTCTTATCCAAATTCTCTAATCCTTATTTCGTAGACTATATTTGGTTTCCGAACAAAATATAATTATTTAAAGTTGTATTGATAATAACTCCCAATACTGCTATACTGTATGTAACTTTTATAGCTTCCCCATTTACACATACTTCAAATTCAAAATATACATCTTCATTTAGGAAGATTTTATAAATTATATTGTTTGATTTAATGGGCGCAGTGTTCCGTTGAGGTTAAATAACATGAAGGGAAAATATCTGACCCTTATAGGTACAGCCTTTACCCTAGCAGTTACGAGCAATGTTGCTGTTGCTCAATCGTCCAAATTCCCTGAAACAAGGGAACTAATAAGCCAATCTACAAGCACCTCGCCAACGGAGATCAAGCTGAATGCCGATGCGATGGAAATTTTGTGTAAAAATTTCCCATTAAATTCCCGTTGTCAAAAAGATGCCGCTGGAGCCACTCCAAACACTCCAGCCAACATAACCGCACCAGCTCCCACAACTCCGGAAAACACCACTCCCAGCAACTCGATAACTCCTGAAACCACCAGCCCCGGACCCACTACAACTCCTGAAACGGGTACCCCAGGAAGCACGACGAGTCCTGATACGACCAGTCCAGGAAGCACGACGGAGCCTGAGGGTGCCACTCCCGGCACCACTACTCCGGAAAACAGTACTCCAGGTAGCACTACAACTCCAGATTCGAGTAGCCCAACTAAAATCACTCCAGTTCCAGGCAGCACGATAACTCCTGATTCGACCACCCCAGGTAGCACGACGGAGCCTGAGGGTGCTACTCCCGGTACCACTACTCCGGAAAACAGTACTCCAGGTAGTTTGACAACTCCGGAAAACAGTACTCCAGGCAGCACGACAACTCCGGAAAACAGTACTCCAGGTAGTTTGACAACTCCTGACTCGTCGAGCAGCCCAACTAAAATCACTCCAGTTCCAGGTAGTTTGACAACTCCTGATTCGACCACCCCAGGCAGCACAGTCGAACCAAGCACCAGTTCTCCAAGTACACTTCCAAATTCCGGTTCGGAACAACTTCCTACTGGTGGCTCACAAATATTAGCTCCACGCTAATTCAAACATAATCGAATTTTTGCCACCACGGGATAGTCGGTTTGTGCGAGTGCCGATTATCAAGTAATGGTGGCATTTAAAGATCGTGTTGACCACAATACCGTGTAGAGACGTAGCATTGCTACGTCTCTACATACCATTTTTTTTCCACCAATTCCTTAACACCAACCGTATTGGTGTTTAGCAAGGTAATGACGAAAAACGTCAGGTCGAAAATTAAGCCTGCTTACTCTTGGGGTTCTCCAAAAAAGTAAGCAGGCTTTAGTAATGAGGACTTCAGTCCTCACTACGAAGGAATGTTAAGGCGATCGCTTACTTGAAGCTGGGGTTTTTTGAAACGAGGAAATCAGCAGGCAAACAATGCCGATACTAATAAATGAATCTGCCACATTAAATACAGGAAAGTTGATCAATCGAAAATCGAGAAAATCAACTACGTAACTTAAAACAAAGCGATCAATACCATTGCCGATCGCTCCACCTAAAATAAAGCCATAGCCTAGTTGATCCCAAAAATATAAGGCTGGACCAAAGCACGCTACCGCTATCAATACCAAACTTACGGCAAATGATAAAAAACGCAATAAATCTATATGTCCACTAAGTATACTCCAAGCTGCACCATCGTTTTTTACGTAGGTGAAATGAAATATCCCCTGGATGAGTGCCAAAGTAGGTCTGTATATTATGTTGCCTGTTTTTGATTCGATTATAGTTTCCAACTGCCAAGATTTTGCGGCTGATACTACTTGGTTTTTTGTCAGTTGGTCTAAAATAACAATTATCAAGGCAGCAATCCAGAAGAGGCGATTTTTTAAATGCATGGCAAATTAGTCATTGGTCAAAAGTCAAGTGTCATTAGTCATTAATCATGAGCTTTTGGCAAACAACAAATGACACTGAACTAATAAAACATTAAGTGTCGTAATATATACGCTATTACAGTGACGGCGCAGACTACAGCTAGTTGACCTGGTAGAGCAAACCACGAGTATGTGAGGACTGCTTGCATCATTAATGGCAGAGTTTCTGTACCTTTCCAACGAAAAACATAGCTGATAATCAAATAAGTAATACCGCAAACGTGGACAATTAACAAGCCGCAAAAACAGCTAAATGCCAAAGTTTCTAGTTTAGGTCTAGCTTTAAAAGCTAACAACCCACAAATCCAAGCTCCCGGAATAAAGCCCAACAAATAGCCAAACTGAGATAGCTTAACATAACCGATACCCCCACCATCAGCAAAAACGGGTAACAAAGTCAACCCCATAACTAAATAGGCAATTTGCGATAGCGCACCAGCGTTTTTGCCTCCTAAACAACCTACTAGCAGCACTGCACCAACTTGATATTTAACACCTAAAGAAAAAGTCTCAATTCCATGCTGACTCCAACTCCAAGGTAAAGTGATACCATAAGCCTCTAGGAAGGTGCCACCTATTGTCAGGAGTAAGCCAATCATCGACCATAGTAATTGATTGGAAGCAGCAAACATTTACAAGACAATAGAGAAAAGCAACAAGGTGTATGAGTATTAATAGTTGAGCGGTAATTTATTTGTGCGTACTTCATTAAGAAATAGCACATTTTATAAATGCCTTTTTGGAATAGATGCTTTCACAGGGATTGAGCAGTGCCTTCATTTTCCCTGTATGAGCAAGAAAACCCTCAAGCTGGCGGTTTCTCTTATTTATACTTCTTCTCTGAATTAAGAATAATTTATAAGTTATTTAGCAATTAGCGCTCCTGGCTTACTTAGATTAAAAAGCAAACAAGGGCGATCGCTCTTCTTCAAATAAATATTTTATACTATACCATATAAAGCCATCAATTTTTCGCCAACGGAACAAAACTTAGGAAGTTGGACTGAACAACAAAATAAATACACTTGCAAAAACTGGAAATTTAAAACTTAATAATATTAATAAAGTCAAGCTCTTCATCTGCATTCATCCGCTACAGGGTGCGGTTAACTATTTTGTCCTATTTTGGGATAGATACTCATAAACCCAGTTTATCTTGATTACATTTACTTATTTCCAAGTGCTTAGATTTATCTAAAATTCCCGCTAGAACACGCTGACTTGAATATGTATTCAGAAAAACGTGTAACTTTCTAGTAATTAAAGTGTTAATAATATCACTAAATGAGATAGTTAAATTTTGGATTTTCAAATAGACAAACTAAGTATTTTTGACTTTGTTAACCTTATGTTTACCCTAAAGCGGTATCTTAGAAACGCGTACCTAAAAATTTAATATAAAATTGACAGCGATGCTATCACGGCTAAATGTAATCAAAAATAATCGCCTAACAGCTTCGGTCTCAGTGTTAGCACTCACCATGACCTTAGCTTCTTGCGGCGGACAGCAAACCGCAGAAAATACCGGCGGTACTACTGGTACTGCTACTGAGACTACTGCTTCCAGCCCTGGTAAATTGGATTTGGGTGGAAACGTCACCTTAATTGGTGCAGGTGCATCTTTCCCCGCACCGCTTTATTTAACTTGGTTCGATGCATTAAACAAAAAATACCCAACCCTACGAGTAAACTATCAATCAGTTGGTAGCGGTGCTGGTGTTGAGCAATTTACCAAAGGTACTGTAGACTTTGGTGCCAGCGATGTTGCGATGAAGGATGAGGAAATCAGCAAGATACCCGCAGATCAAGGCGTATTATTGCTGCCAATGACTGCTGGTAGCATTGTTTTAGCTTACAATTTGCCTGATGTTCCAGAACTGAAGTTACCAAGAGCAGTTTATACAGATATCTTACTGGGCACAATCAAGACTTGGAACGACCCAAAAATTGCTGCGGCAAACCCAGGTGCCAAGCTTCCTAGCGAACCAATTACAGTTATATATCGTTCTGATGGTAGCGGTACTACAGGTGTATTCACAAAACACATGAGTGCGATCAGCCCAGAATGGAAAACTAAAGTTGGGGAAGGCAAAAGTGTAAAATGGCCCGTGGGAGTTGGTGCTAAGGGTAATGAAGGCGTTACAGCTCAAGTTAACCAAACTCAAGGTTCAATTGGTTACATTGAGTACGGCTATGCCAAACAAAATGGACTCAAGTTTGCTGCATTGGAAAACAAAAGCGGTCAATTTATTGTACCTGGCGATGGTTCGGCGGCTAAAACCTTAGAAGCAGTAACTTTACCAGAAAATTTGCGTGCCTTTATTACCGATCCAGAAGGTGCAGAATCTTATCCGATTGTTACCTACTCTTGGATTTTGGCTCATAAAAAATATGCCGATCCAGCTAAAGCCAAAGCTATAGAAGCAATGGTTGAGTATGGTTTGACTGAAGGTCAAAAGCAAGCTCCAGAACTAGGATATGTTCCTTTACCCGCAACCGTGGTTTCTAAGGTAGCAGCAGCTGCCGATGTCATCAGCCCAGATTATAAAATTGCGGTTGATGGTGCTACTAACAATAACAGTGCTGCCAAGTAAGACAACCAAATGTCAAGAGTCCTAAGTCATGAGTCAATAGTGCAAAAATTTTGCACTATTGATTATTAACTATTGACTAATAAAAGTTCGCTCCCGCATTTTCGCAACTATTTGATTTGCTTGCGTTCCTATGACTACACAACCCCAAAGTATTCCATCAGGACTTAGACAGCGCTCACAATCAGAAAAGTCAGTAGATATTGTCTTTGTTTGGCTGACTCGCATTTCTGCTTTCGCGATCGCCTTTACTTTATTATGGATAGCATTCCAAGTATTCATGGGATCTATACCCGCAATCCAAAAATTTGGTTTGAGTTTCTTAGGTAGCAGCGCTTGGAACCCAGTCAATAACAATTATGGCGTATTGCCTCAAGTTTACGGAACTCTCATGAGTTCGTTTATTGGTTTGTTAATTGCTGTACCCATTGGTGTTGGTACCGCTGTTATCCTCAGTGAGAATTTTCTCCCTCCTAAAGTCAAGCTGGTACTAGTTTTCTTAGTAGAACTGCTAGCAGCAATTCCCAGCGTTGTCTATGGTATATGGGGTATTTTCGTCTTGGTTCCCCCCTTAACCAGTTTCGGAAAATGGCTGAATGCTTCTTTTGGGTTTTTGCCAATTTTTAGCACTCCTCCTACGGGTCCAAATTTATTGATTGCCGGATTTATCCTCGCTATCATGACTTTGCCGATTATTACCGCAATTTCCCGTGATGCGTTGATTTCCGTACCTCCTAGCTTGCGTCAAGCATCCATAGGGTTGGGAGCAACTCGTTGGGAAACAATTCTGCAAGTTCTCATCCCAGCAGCTTTTTCTGGTATCGTCGGTGCAGTGATGCTTGCACTCGGTCGAGCAATGGGCGAAACTATGGCTGTCACCATGTTAATTGGTAACTCCAACAACATTAGTGCCTCGCTATTTGCCCCAGCAAACACAATTTCTTCTCTACTTGCAAACCAATTTGCGGAAGCTAGTGGTTTGCAAGTTGCATCTTTAATGTACGCTGCCTTAGTTTTATTTGTGTTGACATTAATTGTCAACATTTTAGCAGAGTTAGTCGTTCTCCGAGTCAAGCGGCTGTAGATAATTGGTATTAAATGATGGCATCTAATATTTCCGGCAATTCTCAACCTGGATACAGCAGCGGTAGCCTTACTCGCGCTCCTTCGTCTCCTCGGACGATGTTTAATACAATTATGACTGTTATCGCATTTATTTGTGCTGTGTTGGCGGTTATACCATTGTTAGCGGTGCTAGGTTACGTTATCATTCAAGGGTTTAGCAGTCTTAACCTCAGTATATTTACAGAATTACCACCACCACCCTTAAGAAAAGGTGGTGGTTTTGGTAATGCCATTTTAGGAACAATTTTAATGGTAGGAATCGCCGCAGCAATTAGCCTTCCTTTGGGAGTGATGGCGGCAATTTATTTAACAGAGTTTAGCTCTGGAAAGACAGCGCGGGTGATACGCTTTGCTACCAATGTTCTCAGTGGAGTTCCCTCAATTATTGCCGGGGTATTTGCTTATGGAATTGTGGTTCTCACATTCAATAGGCTGGGGTTAGGTTCCTACTCCGCTTTAGCTGGAGGCGCTGCGCTATCAATTTTGATGTTACCGATTATTCTGCGAACTACGGATGAAGCTTTACAATTAGTATCACAAGATTTGCGACAAGCAGCTGTCGGTATTGGCGCAACTAAGTTTCAAACAGTGTCACAAGTTGTGTTACCAGCAGCTTTACCAGCAATTGTAACTGGATCGACTTTGGCGATCGCTCGTGCATCTGGAGAAACTGCACCACTACTTTTCACCGCTTTATTTTCTTCGTTCTGGCCCAGTGGTTTATTTCAACCCACAGCTTCCCTTGCTGTTTTGGTTTACAATTATGCTATATCTCCGTTTAAAAATTGGCAGTCACTAGCTTGGGCAGCATCTTTAATATTAGTTCTGTTGGTTTTATTAACCAGTATTATCACTCGTTGGGCGACTCGTGAGAAAGTTTAGTCAGTGGCGCGAATTGATATCATTCTGAATTTGCAAAAATACTTGCTTCATTAACATCTTCCTATGGGAAGATTTTGACAAAGCAATGGAAATATTTGATGCTTGATGAGGATGGGTAGTTAAAACCCTATTTTACAAAACTTAAACTCTCTTTATTTATGACTACTAACATTGATACGGTCAAAGACACGGACACAGTATTACGGACAGAGGGTGTCAGCGTTTATTACGGTGATTTCCTAGCCGTAAAAGACATTTGGCTAGATATCCCCAAAAACAAGGCGACAGCCTTGATTGGTCCATCTGGTTGTGGTAAAAGTACTTTATTACGATGCTACAACCGCTTAAACGACTTAATTGACAGCTTTCGAGCCGAAGGGAAAATTTTTTACTGTGGTAAAAATCTCTATGGTTCAGATATTGACCCTGTAGAAGTGCGGCGTCGAATTGGAATGGTGTTTCAAAGACCAAACCCATTTCCCAAATCAATTTATGACAACATCACCTTTGGCGCCAAAATTAACGGCTATAAAGGTGATATGGATGAATTGGTAGAAACGAGTCTCAGAAAAGCAGCTTTGTGGGATGAGGTGAAAGATAAACTCAAGCAAAGTGGCTTATCTCTGTCAGGTGGACAACAACAACGCTTGTGTATTGCGCGAGCGATCGCTGTACAGCCAGATGTTATCCTCATGGATGAACCTTGTTCGGCACTTGACCCGCTTTCCACCCTCAAAATTGAAGAACTAATTAACGAACTCAAAGAACAATATAGTATCGTCATTGTCACCCATAACATGCAACAAGCAACACGGGTGTCAGATATGACCGCATTTTTCAACGTGGAACCCACAGAAAAAGGCGCTCGTATGGGCTATTTAGTGGAGTTTGATAAAACAGAATTAATTTTCAACGACCCCAAACAGAAAGCAACCCAAGAGTACATTAGCGGTCGCTTCGGTTAAAAATTGCATAATATAATTCAACGTGTTGTAGAGACGTTCCACTGTAACGTCTCTAAGATTTACACGGTAAAAACAACGTCCAATTTTTTATATTTAGAAAGCGGGTGGCGGGAATCGAACCCGCATTATTAGCTTGGAAGGCTAAAGTTTTACCACTAAACTACACCCGCAAGTTTGCAACCTAAATAATATAACACAATTTAGGTGATAGTTCAAGCAATTAATCAAAGTTAACGACGCTGTATTTTGATTCGCACAAAGCGACTAGTCCACACTCTTACTGGTCTACCATCTGGGTAGCGAGCAGGCTGAAATTTTTCGCCTCGGAAAATAGAGTTAGCGAATTGTTGATATTTACCTCTTTCCCCTTCTGGTATTGCTGGGTCTATAACTTCAGCCTGTCGAAAATTACCAGTTTCATCAATCACTAAGCTAAGTAAAAACTGTTCCTGTGTAAGCTCTGAATTAGAGTTGAGGAAAAACGAGTTAATCTGTTTTTCTTTGCTACCCAAATACTCAGGTAGAATCAAATCTGTAGAGAAATCTATAGAGGAAGACCGCATCAAACTTCTCTGTTCCTCTGGAGTCACACGCGAAATAGCTATCAATCCTCCTCCTGTTGAAGGTTGAGGAGTTTTGGGGGTAGTACGAGTTGGTGAATCTTCCCCAATTGGCTGACGTGGAGTTCTGCGACTTGAAATTTGCTCTTGTTCCCCAATTGGCTGACGTGGAGTTCTGCGACTGGGAATTTGCTCTTGTTCCCCAATTGGCTGACGTGGTTCAACTGGTGTAAATTTTGGTAACGGTGTCGGTTTTCCTAAACTGATTCTTTCACGCTCACGTTTCCAACGAAGATTACCAAGTGAATCTGTCCGTGTCGGTGTTGCTGTTGCTGTTGGTGTGAATATCGGCTTGGGTGTGGGAACTAATTTTTTAGGAACGAGTTGAGTATTAGATTTAGAGACAAAAGTGTTTCTTTTTCTCTGTTTGCGACTTGTACCAAAATT
>JBPCQW010000521.1:0-9138 GCA_050997715.1 Hassallia sp. | reverse complement strand
GCCAGAACGTTGAAGTAAACGCCTCCGTCGTCATGGTCTAGGAACCAGGCGTTATAAAATGCCGCTGATTCCCGTGCCAACTGGCGATATTCGGGATTCTTAAAGGAGCCGGACAGGATCAGGTATGCCAAAATAGCCTGTTCTTGCTGCCACCAAGCTTTGCGGTTGTGCCACACAAAGCGGTGACACTCTTGTGTTTCGCTCTTGTAGCGCTCTAGGACATCATACCACCCGCCACGCTGCTAGTCACTGCCAACTTCCGGCATAATCTCTGCAATTTTTTTTGCCAAATCAACATACTTGTCTTTTGGTTTCAGGTTGTACATCCGCATCAAGTTCCAAGCGATTTTTAGGTTGTGACCAATTACAGCGCGGTTTTCCTGCCACCCCCATGTTGTATCGTGAGACCAATCCTCGTAAAATCGCTCCTGCACAAACGGGCTATGCTCCCAATCCGGGAAATGTTTTTCTATGATGTCAAAGGTGTACTCCAGCATGTCGGCGTATTCTTGTGCGCCCGTTGCCAGCCAAAGATTGATTAGATAGGCAATATATAATTTGCTACTACACAAACTAAGTCTGCCTCCGGGACTAACGGAAAATTGGTGTTTTGTCTGTGTAGCCGCGATTTCTAATCGCCAGAGAGTATTAATTCAGATTTGACAAACATCCTCTAACACAAGAGCATTCTTGACTGTTAGACAAAATGTAAAACCCCAGTCCATAAGGATTTCATTAGCTTATTTTTGCCTTACGCCAAAAACAAGCGTGTATTATCTGGGTTTACTTTGTGCCATTACTCGTAAATTGGCGAAGGTATTGATATATGTATTAGACATATCCGCAAATGACTACCAAAGCCTTGTATAGCAACGGTCAAAACCTAATTTCTGGATAAGTCTATTGTGTATGCTTTAATCTCCTCCTAGAGGATATTATTGCTGCCTGTTTTTTTGCTTGCTTCAAATACATAATTCCATAAATCACAATATTAGTCAATTAAGAATTAGTAAAATCTTTTGACCTATTTATAAGTATGTAGGACTTACGCATTGACAAAAAATATCATCCATGTGTAATAAGCAGCACAAGTATTGGTGAGATTGTGCACAATCTACTTACGCACAACTAAAGTGAACAAATTCCTTTGCAACTCATACCAATTAGAAATGATGTTTTCAGACCGCATTTTCTCTAAATGAACAAATGCTTGAAGTGAACATGCGGATGTGTGTTTTAATTGCATGGCTATCTCTAACCATGAATCGACAAATCCCACATACTTGTTTGATCGCTCTATGAAAACTTTCAATTCCCCAATGAGTATCATGAATTCTCACAAATTCACTTCTGGTTATTTGCTTGAAAGTTTCTTCATCTGGGAGATACAATATATAATGTCTAGATTCTTCTTTTTTGAAGTCACACCTTTACAAATTAACAAATCCAAATTCCCTTAGATGAGTTATCAATCCTTCATCACAAATCTCTATGGTGCTTACCTGACAATACTTACCCGGTTCATTTGAGACAGTTCTATTTTTTTCAACGCCGAATAGAAAACTTAATTTCTGGTTTCTTAAAAATTTCAACTTTTCTAACCCTGAGTACCAACTCTCTCCTGTCACTAACCTTGGTTTTAAACCCCAATCTAGCACTTAAAGTAACATTTATTGGAAATAATAGTTCTTCGTTTTCCCCTCTTTTTTGTCATATATTTTCTAATTTCTTGGGACTGAGTTCCCATGAACATCGCTGTAATACAAGGTGATTAAATTCAACCCTTTGATACTTTTATGATATTTTCCAGACCAAAAATAGCCGATTAATTCTGCATATTGAGGGTTACTATAAAGCTTTTCTATTACTGTATCGTCAACACTTAAAATCCCTCCTATTAAATTGATAACTGTCTTTACAATGTTAAATAAATATCAGTGGTTCATATCGCTCCCTCAGCAAAAAGAGGTTCACACTATCGTGTGAAATATCTCCCAATATTTCTGCCAGTCTACTACACCCCCCATGCTTTGGTTCTGATACAGAAACAGAGTGTAATGTTCCAGATTGCATTGTGCTGTCGAGGGTTTGCTGATTTCTCTCAATTGCCCAATACCTACAAGTGGACGACACCTATTTCAACTGCACTATTTTACCACTCTGTCAATGCCTAAGTCCTATCTTCTTAAACTTCATTACAAGAAAATCGCGCTCGTCAATTTATTTTATAAGAGCGATCGCCGGACGCACACCGGAGGTTTATTGCCCTCGGAAGGCAATCAGTTCAAAAGTACTAAAATAACCTTATTTGAATTTTGGGTGGATGCGCTTATATTTGATGTATGTCAATTGCTGTAAAGGTTTGGAGTTTCGCACCGCAAACTAGTGTAAACTCCAGTCATTAATTACCCCAATTATAATCAATCTGCCTCAGCGTCCCTCCGCGCAAACCTCAGCGCTCCTTTGCGTTAAAAAAAAGGGCAGGCAAGACGCCCACCCCTTAAAAAAACGAGATTAATCTGTTGCTAATTAACCCAAAACTTTTTTAGCTGTTGCTAACACATTCTCAACGCTAAAGCCGAACTTCTCTAAACAAACATTGCCGGGAGCAGAAGCACCAAAGGTATCGATACTAACACAACCGCCTTCCATGCCGACATACTTGTGCCAGCCGAAACTAGCGGCAGCTTCTACAGACACACGTTTGGTAACAGCTTTAGGCAGAACAGACTCTTTATAAGCCGCATCCTGTGCTTCAAACAATTCCCAAGAAGGCATGGAGACAACACGGACTTTCTTACCTTCGCTGGTCAGTTTCTCGGCTGCGGTGACGCAGAGGCTCAATTCGGAACCAGTACCAATCAAAATCAACTCTGGTGTACCCTGAGAATCTACCACGGTGTATGCACCCTTGGTTACGCCCTCAATCGATGTACCTGCCAAGTTGGGGACAGCCTGACGAGTGAAAGCTAACAGGGAGGGAGCGTTTTGCTTCGACTTCTCGATCGCTACTTTGTAAGCTCCAGAACATTCGTTTCCGTCTGCGGGACGAATCACTGTTAAATTAGGAATCGCTCTCAAAGAAGCTAGAGTTTCAATCGGTTGGTGCGTTGGACCATCTTCACCTTGTCCAATCGAGTCGTGAGTCATCACCCAAATCGAACCCGCTCTCGACAAAGCAGATAAGCGGATAGCAGCACGCATGTAATCTGTGAAAATCAAAAAGGTAGCACCGTAAGGAATTAATCCCGATTGATGCAGCGCTATACCGTTACAAATTGCACCCATAGCGTGTTCCCGCACACCAAAGTGGATGTTGGGGTTTTCGTATTGTCCTTTTTGGAAGTCGCCGGTGCCTTTGATTTCAGTCAGGTTGGAGTGGGTTAAGTCAGCCGAACCACCAATTAACTCAGGTAAAACCTTTGCTAGTTTGTTGAGGCAGTTTTCTGAGTGTTTGCGGGTGGGTAATCCTTTGTCTTCGGGGGTATAGGTAGGTAGTACCTTGTCCCAACCGTCGGGGAGTTTGCCACTGATGAAACGTTCAAATACAGCCGCTTCTTCGGCGTATTTGGCTTTGTAGTCGCCAAAGGTCTTATTCCACTCAGCTTCGTAGTTAGCACCGCGCTCAACGGCTTTACCCATGTGATTTTGGGCATCTTCTGGAACTACGAAAGGCTCGTATGTCCACTCTAAGTTATTCCGGGTTAAAGTTATTTCATCGCCACCCAACGCTGCACCGTGAATGCCTGCGGTATTTTGTTTGTTGGGGGAACCGTAACCGATTGTGGTTGTCACCTTAATCATGGTCGGCTTGTCGGTGACAGATTTAGCTTCGGCGATCGCCTTTTCAATTGCGGCTAAATCTTTATTACCGTCTTTGACATGCAAAACGTGCCAGCCGTAAGCTTCAAAGCGCTTGGAAACATCTTCGGTGAATGCTACATCTGTAGAACCATCGATGGAGATGTGGTTGTCGTCGTACAGAGCGATGAGTTTGCCTAATCCCAAGTGTCCTGCAAAAGAACAAGCTTCACCGGAAATGCCTTCCATGTTGCAACCATCACCCAAAATTACGTAGGTGTAGTGGTCTACAATTTTGGCATCGGGTTTGTTGAATTTAGCGGCTAGGTGCGCTTCTGCCATTGCTAAACCGACAGCATTGGCAATTCCTTGTCCCAATGGTCCGGTAGTAACTTCTACACCTTCGGTCATGAAGTTTTCTGGGTGTCCGGGGGTTTTCGATTCCCACTGACGGAACTGTTTGATGTCTTCAATACTTACGCTGTCAAAGCCTGTCAGGTGTAGCAGGGCATACAGCAACATCGAGCCGTGACCGGCAGACAATACAAAGCGATCGCGGTTAAACCATTTGGGATTTTTGGGATTGTACCGCATAAAGCGGTCCCACAGCACAAACGCCATTGGTGCCGCACCCATTGGCAGTCCTGGGTGTCCCGATTTGGCTTTTTCTACGGCATCAATAGCCAAAAAGCGAATCGAGTTAATACAAAGTTCTTCGAGGGATTGGGTTGCAACAGCCATAATCTCTTATATTTAACGACGGTTTAGCACTCTTTAAGCTAATCATTACTGGGGTAGTTTTGGATGATTACCCCAAGCAGTATCCTCATCATCCCATTGCCTGTTGACCACAGACAAGCGGGATCTCTTGAATTAGAGCGATCAATCAAGCAGATAATCTGGTCATGCTGAACTCTTAAATCAAAGCAGAATGACATTTTTGATACATTTTGCTGATCTTTTATCAAGAGATCCGACCAGCGGCAGATTTGGGATTTTAGCGGTACTTCTTAAAGGCTAGCGTGACATTGTGTCCGCCAAACCCAAAAGAATTGGAAAGTGCCACCTCAACATTCAAATTGCGGCTTGTATTGGGAACATAATCCAGGTCACACTCTGGATCTGGGTTTTCTAAATTAATTGTCGGGGGGATTTTATCGTTGGCGATCGCTAATACAGTTGCCACGGCTTCAATGCCTCCAGAACCACCCAACAAATGACCAGTCATGGATTTGGTGGAACTGATTGCTATTTTATAAGCATGTTCTCCCAAAGCTTTTTTCATCGCGGCGGTTTCTGTGGAATCGTTTGCCTGGGTGCTGGTGCCGTGAGCGTTGATGTAGCTTACCATATCTGGAGTTATTCCGCCGTCCTTCAAAGCCAGTTGGATGGCTCTGGCGGCTCCTTCCCCACCGGGGACGGGGGAGGTGATATGGTATGCATCACAAGTCATGCCGTAGCCGACAATTTCCGCATAAATACGGGCTTTGCGACTTAAGGCGTATTGCAGCTCCTCTAGAATTAAAATTCCCGCACCTTCACCCATGACAAATCCGTTGCGATCGCGATCAAATGGACGGCTAGCGTGTGCCGGGTCATCATTCCGACACGAAAGGGCTTTACATGCGGCAAATCCAGCTAGAGACAAGGGTGTAACTGCCGCTTCGCATCCACCGCAAATCATCGCTTGGGCATATCCATTTTGAATTAGGCGAAAAGCATCTCCGATGGCATTCGAGCCAGCAGCGCAAGCAGTGACGGAGCAGGAATTGGGACCTCTTGCACCAGTGTGAATTGCTGTCAACCCCGCTGCCATGTTAGCGATCATCATCGGAATCATGAAAGGACTACAACGATCAGGACCTCGGTTGAGGTAGATCGTTTGCTGGTCTTCCATCACTTTAATGCCGCCAACGCCCGAACCGATGATTACACCCACTTGTTCTGCGTTTAGGTCATTGATGACTAATCCAGAGTCCAAGAGAGCCTGTTTTGCACCCGCAACCCCAAATTGGGAAAACCGATCCATGCGCTTGGCTTCTTTGCGCTCCATGTACTCATGTGGATCGAAGTCTTTCACCTCACCAGCAATGCGGCAATCATGGCTCTGGGCATCAAATAAGGTAATGTAGTCGATGCCATTGCGTCCGCTCATCAATCCGGACCAATATTCGGCTGGTGTTTTACCAATCGGTGTAAGCGCGCCAACACCAGTTACAACAACGCGCTTACGTATAAAATCTGTCATGACGATAGTTAGGGTGGCGAGAAAGCTGCAAATAAAGGGACTGGGGATTAGGGACTGGGGATTAGGGAGGAAGGTAAAAGGTAAAAGGTAAAAAATCTTTCTTATTCCTTTTTCCTAGTCCCTAGTCCCCAGTTCCCAGTCCCTAGTCCCTAGTCCCTAGTCCTTAGGCGGATGCGGCAACTTTGGTGTTGATGTAGTTTACTGCTTCTTGAACCGTGAGAAGTTGTTCGGCGGCGGCATCGGGAATTTCAATATCAAATTCTTCTTCTAAAGCCATTACCAGTTCAACTGTATCTAGGGAATCAGCCCCTAAATCGTTGGCAAAATTCGATTGTGGTGTAACCGTACCAGCCTCAACACTAAGTTGATCGGTGACGATTTTCTTGACCTTTTCAAAAATTTCCGCTTCACTCATAGATAAAAGTCCTTAACCAGTTGCTACGATCCGCCGTTTAGGGCGATGTGGTTTTGAGCATATACATCTTATCGTCAAGCGCGATCGCCCGTACACAGGATTAGGGTTTTTCTTAGGAAAATCCCTGACCCATTTTCTCTTAAAGAACAGTTGGGCAACGCGAATCCAATGAGCGCGATCGCGCTCATGAGTGTAAATGCTTTCCTTATCTAATTCTCACTAAATTTTTTGCTGATGTCCCAATTTAGATACAAAGCTTTGCCAGCATCACGGACAGGCAATCATAAAACAGTTATTCTTTAAGGGCAACTGCCTAACCCAAATATACTTTTATGCTATCTCAGACGCTAAAATACGCTTACTTCCCAGGTTGTGTTGCCCAAGGTGCTTGCCGCGAGTTAAGCTTGTCAACCAAAGCTTTAACTAAAGCTCTGGGTATTGAACTGGTAGAATTGAAAAAGGCTGCTTGCTGCGGTTCGGGCACTTTTAAGGAAGATTCCCAACTGTTGGAAGATACGGTTAATGCCCGGAATATCGCTTTAGCAGAAGAATTAAATTTGCCCCTACTTACACATTGCAGCACTTGTCAAGGTGTCATTGGTCACGTTGATGAGCGCTTGAAAGAATGCCAAAAAACAGACCCCCAATACATCGACAAAGTTAACGGCTTTTTAGAAAAAGAAAGCTGTTCACCTTATCAAGGAAGTACTGAAGTTAAACATCTCCTTTATGCTTTGGTAACAGATTATGGTATAGAGGAAATTCAAAAACGAGTCACCCGTAAGTTGAGTGGGTTAAAATGTGCGGCTTTTTATGGCTGCTATCTTCTCCGTGCCCAAAAATCTATGCCTTATGATGACCCTTTCCAACCAGAAGCGATGGAAAATGTTTTTCGGGCAGTCGGTGCAACTCCAATTTATTATCGAGGTCGGACTCAATGTTGCGGATGGCCTCTTTCGAGTTATGCTACTACCCAATCTTTTAAAATGGCGGGGATGCATATTCAAGATGCGCTAACATCTGGTGCTGATTGTATTGTTACACCTTGTCCATTGTGTCATTTGAATTTAGATTCTCGTCAGCCTGAGGTGGAAAAAGTCATCGGGCAAAAGTTAGGTTTGCCGGTGTTGCATTTACCGCAGTTGATTGCTTTGGCGTTAGGTATTAGTCCCCAAGAACTCGGTTTAGAAAGGCACATTGTTTCTACTAAGCCAGTGTTGGAGAAATTAGGTTTGTAGTAAGGGTTTTAACACTTAATTTAACGACTTTAGTCGTTAAAACATTAAAAAAGGGCGATCGCATGAATCAAATCCAACAAATGCGATCGCTTATTTCACGCGGTAAATTACAAACATCCCCCGACTCCTGTCTTTTGTCTCCTAACTCCTAACTCCTTACTTTTGCCCTAAACGCTGCAATTGTTTCAATGTCTGATACATTTGTGGTAAGCGGCTATAAATCGCAGCTACTCTCAAAAATATTTTGTGAGGCATTGCCGGAGTTCCAGAGACGATTTCTCCTGCTGGGACATCGCTAAGAATTCCCGCTTGCGCTGTAGCGATCGCACCATCACCCATTTTTGCTTGATTGGCTATTCCTGTTTGTCCTGCCAAAATAACCCGATTGCCAATTTTTACCCCTCCTGCCATACCAGATTGTCCGGCTATAGCACAGTATGCACCTATTTCGCAACCGTGTCCTATTTGCACTAAATTGTCAATTTTCGTACTGCGCCCTATGCGTGTTTCACCGACGGATGGACGGTCTATGGCGCTGTTGCAGCCAATTTCTACGCCATCTTCTAAGACAGTATAACCGGATTGTTCCATTTTGAACCAACCAGTGGCAATGGTAACAAAGCCAAAGCCTTCAGAACCGATGACAGCACCACTGTGAATTACGCAATCTGCGCCAATGTGGGCGCGTTCGTGGATGGTACAGTTAGCGTGTAAGATTGTCCGATCGCCTATTTTCGCATTTGGATAAACTACCGCATTTGGATGAATGCAGACTTGATTGCCGATTTCTGCTTTCTGCTGAATCACTACATGGGGACCAATGTAAACATCAGTGCCAATTTTTGCAGTAGGGTGAATTATGGCGGTAGGATGTATTTCTGGAGTTGGACGGTATGGTTGATAGAAAAGTGCGATCGATGCAGCAAACATCAAACGCGGATTTCGCGTGGCTATCCAAACGATACCGCGTTCTTCTGCAAGCTTTTGTAATGTTTCGTCTTGTGGTAAAATTAAAGCGCTAGCGTTTGTCTTGCCCACAAAAGAGGCAAATTTTGGTCCCTCTATGTAGCTGAGATGACCTGCGATCGCTTCATCAACCGCTGCTACTCCTGTAATTTCGATATCTTGGTCTTTATTAGCTGTGAGGCTGTTCGCTGTGATGCTGTGGCTGAGTTTTTCAACGATTTCGCTAAATTTCATGTTATTTCTTCAAAAGTCATTTACAAAGGCTAGATAATTATCGCTCTCGTAGTAATGATTGTGTTCTGTAGATGAAGGTTGCCACGCGATCGCAGTTTTTGGCAAGTATTAAATAATTCCTATGAGCCAAATTACTTCTGGAATAATGCCTTTAATTTCCAGATAACGCGCCGAATACGTCGATAATAGTGATAGATTAAAGGATGGCGCACGAAAAATAATACACTTTGTAAAGT
>JBPCQW010000451.1:0-18351 GCA_050997715.1 Hassallia sp. | reverse complement strand
GAGCTAATGGAGCGTTTAGCTCAACGCTACAAGATTATCAGAAATTCAGCGCCTTCTGGAGCGCAACGAACTTTTGAGATGGAATCTATCGCCGGACGGATGCGGGCATTAGCGCAAGATGTTAGTTTTTCTGTCAAGGAAGTTAAGGATCTGCTGCAATCCAAAGACGAAGGTAAGCGATTGCTGGGACTTTCGATTGTAGAGTGGTCTGGAGATGCCATTTACTTTGATTCAGTTCTAAATCTCATCAGTGATTCAAAAACGGCATTTGAGCAGACTGTTGCATTGCGAGCGGTGGAAAAGATGGTTTCCAACCTAGATGATCAACAGAAGAAAGATTTGCAAGCAGCACTAATTGAGCAGCGTAATTACAATCCACAAGAAAAGCGTTGGATTCAACCTGATTCTAATCGTTGGATAATAAGCGATCGCATATTATCACCACTACAAACTTAACCTTCTGTATGCTCGTAATTCAGAGCCGAAAATAGTGATGAATAATCAGCTTGAGCTAATGACATTTGTATTGCCGTTTGCAAAATCTCCCGCACACCTTCGATACTGCTAACATTCAAACCGACTGATTTAGCTTCATCGATAAATAAATCGGTGTCTTTAAGTAGATGCTTTGTCGGAAAATTGGGATTCGCATAATTACCATCCAACATTCGTTGTAGCTTTTTGTCAAATGTCGGTGCGTAAAGGGCACTGTCTCGTAGAATTTGCATAAACAAGTCCACATCGACACCGTAACGCTGAACGAAACCGAGACTCAGAGCAAAGCTGGTCGTTAAAGAAGCAATTAGTTGATTTAGCGCTAATTTGAGTGCAGAAGCGGTTCCCACAGCACCTACATGTACGGGTTGTGAACCAAAATGTTGTAATAACTCTAAGTAGCGTTGATATTGTTCGCGGTAAGCACCTACCATGACAATCAGTTTGCCATCTGTTGCTTCGGGAATGCTACCTAAAACGGGTGCTTCTAAATACTCACCACCTGCGTTAACTACCGAATCTCTAATTTCTTTGCTTTCAGAAGGAGTAATTGTCCCCATTTGAATGACAGTGCGCCCAGCCAGAGTTCGCCAAGAAGTATCCGAAAGCAGTACACTATAAATTGCTCCAGCATTGGTGAGCATCAGAATTATACAATCAGCAGCGCGAATTGCGTGGCGGGGATGCGCTGCAATTTCAGCCCCAGCTGCTTGTAATGGTGCTAATTTTTCTGGGGTGCGGTTGTAGGCGATTAGCTGTATATTTGCTGCTAATAACCTTTGAGCCATCGGTAGCCCCATTAATCCAGTTCCCAGAAATGCTACCTTCATTATTATTCTTCCTTATCTTTAGGGCGATCGCTTTTCAATATGTATAAGATAGCTAATAGCTATTAGCTATTAGCTGATTTATCGATAATTTGAGTATCTTCTCTCTTCAGTTAAGAAGATTAACCACCAGCCGCAAAAGTAACCATAATCAAAACTGAAAGTAAAATACCGGGGGTGAGTAGTGTCACTAGCATTAACAAGTCATGAGTAGACATAATTTTTACTTCTCGAATGTTTTTTTCTTAACTGCAATCACTGTTATCGTAGACTATCTATCCAAAAGTCAGTATTAATATAGTTTTAACTTTTTAGATTTATTAGGGAATTGGGTATTGGGCATTTATCCCCCTTGTCCTCTTTGTCCCCTTGTCCCCTTGTCCCCTTGTCCCCCACTCCCCATTCCCCAGTTCCTTCATTCTGGCACGGTAAACCCTTTGAGTGGTTGAGAAATTTCTGCTTCTTTGAGTCCTTTGCTTTGAATTAAGACACCAAAGCCACCTAATCCCATAGGATCTAGAAGCTGGTGTAGTGCGTCTCGTCGTTGCAGCATCTGGGAAATTGGTTGCTGTTGATGAGAGAGGTTAGCGATCCGTAAACCTAATCCCAAAGCCATCAAAAACAATCCCTGCTGGGTAAAACCGACTTTTTGCAATATTACGCGATCGCCCCATTTTTCCAAAGCGGTAAAATCAACATGAGCCGTTATATCCTGCCGTCCAATGTTAATATAAGGGTTGTCATGATGCCGATGCTGATAGTAGCACTGTAAAGTTCCATGCGATCGCGTAGCGTCTCCAAAGGAGAATCGCGTAGCGTCTCCAGAGGAGAATCGCCTGGGGTTATAGTAACGATTGGCAGGATAGCCATAATCTATTGTTAACAGATACCCCCGTTGCAATCGGTCTGCCACTATACTCAGCCACTCTACAGCCGCTAAATTAACTTCACTACGGTAGCCGTCTGCATAAGCGCTTTGAGCAAAATCTATTCCTAATAAATCAAAATATTCAGCTATCTTCGGTGATGAAAGTTGCCCAATTACCTCGATAAATGGAGAGACGGGGGGATGGGGGGAGAGGGAGATGGGGAGAAATTCCTGTTTGTCTCCTTGTCTCCTTGTCTCCTTGTCTCCTTGTCTCCCCCACTCTTGCTGCGTTGTTACATAAATTTCTCGCAGTTCCCCTGCTTCTAAGATAAACTGATGCACTGGCAACGCATCCACTAACTCGTTAGAAAAAAAGCAGCCAGTAATTGATAATGGTGGTATATCCTCTAAATTGCACCAGCGTAAAGGCAAATCTTGCAAACGTTGCTGTTGTTCTTGCCTTAAGGCTAGGGACTTCTCTACAATTAAATATTCTAATGAGGCAAAAAAGTCAAGGTAATGCTGTTGTAGATAGTTAAGAATATCTGCTGCTAAAAATCCTTGACCAGCTCCCATTTCTATTAGAGTAAATGGTTTTGGTCGCCCTAAAATCTCCCACATCTGAACAAATTGTTCAGCTAGCAACTCCCCAAAGTCACCACCAAGGTGAACGGAGGTGAAAAAATCTCCTTGCTTTCCCAGGTTGACTGCTTTGGTGGAATAATAGCCGTGTTCTGGATGATACAGCGCTATCTCCATATATTCGGCAAAAGTAATTCGCCGGTGGGGACTTGAGGCAATGCGCGAGCTAATGATTTTACACAACTCTGGATTAGAATCCATACTGGGGACTGGGGACAAGGGAAACAAGGGAGACAAGGGGGGACAAATGCCCAATACCCATCAACTAATAACTAACAACTAACCACCAACCAATAACTATTTTTTATTCGGACGAAAATTCGGTAATTCTACGGATGCTAATGACTTTCGCCCTTTGGGTGGACGCTGGGGATAAAGCACCGGTGAGGGTGAGTTGGTATCAGCGGTGTAGTCTGTCAATGGTTCTTGGGAAAAATTATTTGGCTGTAATTCCAATGTATTAAATGGTGTACCTTGTGACCAGTAATCTTCTGGTTCTTCAGCCGTCGTTTCGGTGAGGGGTAAACTTGATGACATTGGTGATGCATCCCGAAGCTGAGAATGTCTTTCTTCAAAGGCATCTTGGGGATTTATTGTTTTTTCATCGTTTGAAATCGGTGTGGCGATCGCTTCCCATATTGGCGCAATCGGCTGACTTTTTTCTGTATCTTTTTTATCACCAGGTTTTGCCGCGAAAAACATTTGGATCACATCATCCAGCTGCTCATCTATATTATTTGATGAAGGTGCGTTAGGGTAGTTTACCGTAGGTATCGGTTCATCATCAATTAGGTGCGATTCTGGCTCGGTGTAAGCGTCGATGCTTGCTGGTTGTGAAGTTGAGAATTCCCAAGTAGATGAAGTAGAATCATCATCAATTAGGTGCGATTCTGGCTCGGTGTAAGCGTCGATGCTTGCTGGTTGTGAAGTTGAGAATTCCCAGGTAGATGAAGTAGAATCAGAGCTATGTCTGGCGACAAGCCCCTCCGGGTCTACGCTTGTGTTTGGGGGTGATAATAAAGATTCTCCCCACGGATAATTTAGCTCGTTAGTCAAAGAATCTATCTGTGCCGACCAAGGTTTTATCGGCTCGGCGTTAGAAAATGAAGACGAAGCTTGTTTAGAGTTTCTTAGTTGGCAGATGTTGATGTCGTCTGAAGAAATGGCGCTATCATCTAAATAATCATAGCTGGGGACAGGGCTTTCCAGACACTTTTCCAAAGCTGCTTTAAATTGCAGAGTCTGCCGCTGTTGTCGCATTAACCGACTACGTAGCTCTCGACAAGTCGTTTCTGATTGCAATATCTGGTGAGACTGTTCGTTGTAGCTAGTTTGAACTTTGGCACATTCCCGCTCTAACTGGGCAAGCCGTTGTTGGCTAATTTCTAGCTGTGATTTATAATTTTCGATTAAAGTTTCTTGACGTTGAACAGTTTGGATAGCCGTTTCTAACTGTTGAAATAAAGACTTTATTTGCTCACCTGCTGCGGATAGTTCCTGAGTTTGTTGCCCCAGCATCGACTCGGCAACGCTTGAGCGCTTTTTCTGCCACTGCAATGCTTTTTCTGACTCAGATAAATCACCTTTTAACACCTCGACCTGCTCGTACAAGTTGGTGTTAGCCGAACGCAGTTCTTCATTCAATTCCAGCAGCTTGTTGAATTCGTCATCAATCAGTGCTTGTTTGTCGCTGTCAGGTTCTGCCACCCAATCTTTGGAGGGTGCGGATGCTACAGACTCCGACGCTAGGCTAACTTTGGCTTCGCGTAACTTGTCTTCTGCTGGCATCAAAAGTGGCAATTTCATGATTGCCATGTTGTTATTAGGCAAAACTGAATCAAAAGGACAATTCACTTGATCTGATTGTGGCGAATTTGTCAAATTTTCTGGTTCAATAAAAGTCCCGTCATCTATGTTGTCCGCTTGATTCATTACTCTCCACCACCCAGCAGCTTCAAACTGTTCAGCACTGACCCAGTATAATTACTCATGTATACTGTCTGATCCAAGTTTACTTTAGAAGACAAGTGCAGCTCTCCCAAACACTCCTTCATTTGTCATCAATCCGTGTTATTTATTTTCCCGTATAAGGGCGCTGATGACGTTATAACATTTTGAATTAGAGATGGGAAATTATTAATAATTGCAGAAGAGTGAAGATAGGCAGGATACCTGTTCAGAGCGGCAATTAAAGAAAATCCTATTATTAAAAATATTTAACTAGAGACGTTCCTTGTTACATATTGTAGAGACGTTCCGGTCGAACGTCTCTACGTCAGGGTAGCCAGCTGGGGTGAAATCCAGTTAATGGAAGTCGTTCTGGCTTGATTTCGGCAGTTGTTCCGGCGTCGGTGATGGGTAACAGAGGCATTAACCATAAACTACTAGTTGCGATGGCTTCTCCGTCATCGCTTCTCAAATTGTTTGTAGATGATGGGGGAGTGTTCGGATCTTGAGGTACTACTTGGTCAAATAATAACCCCAAACCATCCGGTGCTAAACTCATCTCTACATTTCGTTGAGCGGGGGGTAACACTAGTAGTGGTTTCTGTTGCGCGGTTTTTATGTCAATTGCCACTAAATATGGCTGTTCTTGATATAATTCTTTTCCTCCTTGTAAGAGCTGTGTTACCAAGCAATATAAAGGGGGTGAGGCACTATCAAACTGACACTGAACAATTGAGCCTGTAGTTTTTAACAGCAGTTTGTTCACACCTTGATTTGTGACTAAAAACAAATCTCGCGTGTAATCTGTATTAAACTTGACCATTGCCGCTTGAGAACCGTCTTTAGAGAAAGCCTGCACCAAGCCAAATTGTGGGAAAAAAGCTAGGGGTTTACTACCATCTGTTTTTAGAGGTAAAATCGCTGTTCCTTCTCCTTGGGCAACTGCTACAGATTGACTATCTGGGGTGATCGTAAAATCTCCTCCTGGCGGACTTTGCACGCGCTTCAGATTGGGTTTATCTCCAGATTTAGTGTTTGCTGGCATAAACCACAGCCCAAAGTCACCAGGAGTAGCTCTATTTGCTCGCTGAATGGCAATTGTTTGCCCATCTTGAGATATGTCAAATTTTAAGTTTTGAAAGTCTTTATTATCTAATATTAGGTCAACTTTACCTGCTGGTTCCGCTTGTTTTTTCGCTTGTAAAGAAATGCCTGTGGTTACTGTATATAACTGCCCCGAAAGTAAGTCTTGACTTGATGATGTGCGAGCAGAAAATATAATTTTGTCTCCTTCTGGGAATGGCTTATAGTCCATCACTACCAAATCTTTGGGAGTCAATATTTTGTTTTGGTCTTGAGTCAAATTAAAAAGAACTAATCGTCCCTTTTCTTCTTTGTCTACACCTATATAGAGCATGACGCGATCGCGTGTGCGAAAGTTACCTATAAAAGGTGCGTTCGTCCGTTTTGTTCGTTCTTTTTCCGCAAACTTATCTTTTGCACCTTGTAACTGCACTTTATAAGTTGTACCATAAGGCGCTGGTGTCAAAAGCGTATAAAACATTTTCCGCCCTGCCCAACTAAATTTACCTGCTAGGGGAGGGTCAATTTTCAAGTTTTGCTCAACGCTTTTTGTGTCCATTGGGCGACTAAAAGAAAGGGCAAAACGGTTATATTCTGCCCCAATTTTTTTATTCTCCCAATTGGAATTAGTTAAGGATAAATCTTTTGTCTCAGTTTCTTGATGTTGCCAGGTAAAGTCTCGCACACGAGATGTTACCACGTCACCTTGCAACATCATTACTCCTATCACGAAACAGAGCAGGAGCATTAGGGCGATCGCCGCACGATCTAGCGGTTGGATAGAGGCTTTAAAATTGGTCATTGGTCATTGGTCATTGGTTAGGAGTAGGAGTTAGGAGTTAGGAGTTAGGAGTTAGGAGTATTTTTTCACAATTAACTACTAACAACTAACGATTAACCACTAACAACCAACAATTAATTAATAACTATATGGATCTTTTGGTTGGGGAATTTTTTTTATGGAACTGGCAGCGATAGTGAGTTGACGTTTGCCGGATAATGTTTCTGTCACCATTTGTCCTTCTACTTCTAGCCAGGTATCAGGTGTGTATTGTTCGCTATTTGGAGTTAATTTGACGGGTAATCCTACAGGATAAGCGTCTGCGGCACAACAAGTTAGAACAAATTTACCCAAGAACAAATAATCTTTTTGTAAATTTGGGGGGTGAATCACAAATCCTTGCACTTTGGCTTTTTGTCCTGAATATCTATCTGGCTCTGGATAAACATTGAGTTCGCGTACCCAGTCTACAAGCGATCGCTGTTCTGGTCGAATAGAAGCACGAAATGCTTGGGGTTTGATTCGGGCTGTTCCCAATAATTCACTTACATCGCGTTGCAGTGCTTGATCGCTAGCAAAGACTCGCGGGGTAAAAATTAATCCGAGAATTGCCGCTGTTAATACTAAAGCACTACCCCAACCAGGGGGAAAGAAATTTATATGCTCGGCACTGGGTATAATATCACGCCGTCGTCGCCCCCAAAGTTCTTGCCCTCTCAAAAAAGCGACAATTAGTAAGCTGATACCGCTGGCGATCGCTAACCAAAAATAATTAGGATGAATCAACAAATTTAGCTTGCCAGTCACCCAGTATTTCAACAATAAAATTCCCCAAGCTGCAATTGCGATAACATCCAGCCAAGGAAGTAACAAATTTGGTTTTTTAGGTTTTCGATTTTGGGTGGTCATTCTAAACAAAAGTTAGGAGTAATAAGTGAGGAGTGAGGAATTAGATGTAAAAATTGAGTAGTTAAAAGCAAGCGTTTATGAGTCCATTTTAATTCTTAACTCATAACTCCGCGCCTTTCGTACACACGTTGGGGCGGAACGTCTCTACTCCTAACTCCTAACTAATTTATTAAATTACGTGCAAGTTGATGAAAAGTGTGAGTAAAAACGTCAATAGTCCTGCCAAGCCAAATAAGTAAAATACAGTTCTGGGCTGGAAAATTGTTAACATCAAACCAACGCCTTTAATGTCAATCATCGGACCATATACGAGGAATGCTAATAAAGAACCACTGGTAAATGTGGAGGCAAAAGACAGGGCAAAGAATGAATCGACTGTGGAACAAATTGACACAACAGCCGCTAATATCAGCATGGTGGTGATTGAGCTAACCGGACCCGCACCCAGACTAAGTATTAAGTCACGGGGGGCTAACACTTGAATAGCTGCGGCGATCGCACTGCCGATAACCATCACCGCGCCCAGTTCTCGGAATTCTTGGACGGTATTATCTAGCAATAGCCGCAGTTTATCTTTTAGCGGTTTGCTGGGGCTAGAAGTTGGCTCACTCGTCTGCATTAAATTACTATCTATCCTAATGCTTGAACCCGCTTTTCCTCCTAAAAAATAAGTCCCTGACTGTAATAAACCAGAGGAAGTTGCTTCTTTTGCTTGCTGAGAACGATGAGTTCGCCGTTTGGGTTCTGGTTTGGGTGGTGGGTTAAACTTCAGATAACGAGCGATCGCTGGTTGCAAAATCGGACTCATATCCTTTTGAAAACTAAAGACAAACCCGATTATGGTGGCAATTAATAGCGAAAACACGACTCGTAACACCACTATCTCTGGCTGATCTCGAAACGCTGTCCAAGTTGCCCAAATCACAATCGGGTTAACAGTTGGTGCTGCTAGCAAAAAACCAATTGCTACGGGTGTAGGTACTCCTTGCATCAACAACCGTCGCGCTACCGGCACGTTGCCGCACTCACACACCGGAAACAAAAAGCCGATTAAACTCCCGGCAAACGCACCCAGCAGTGGATTTTTCGGCATTATTGCCACCAATTTGCGCTCATCGACAAACAATAGCAGCAAACTTGATAACAATACCCCTAGCAGCAAAAACGGTATCGCTTCTACTAGCAGACTAAGAAATAGGGTGAAACCATTGTTCAGTTGATTCATGTGTGTCGCTGATCAAAGCGGTGTGAGTTTTCAGGTGATCCCCAGCCATTTTATCGAAATGGGGATCAAAAACAGATAGAAATCATTAAAGATTACTTAAAAAAAGTTGGGAGGAGGGAGAAAAATATTTCTTCTTTCCCTTTCCCCTTTCCCCTTTCCCCTTTCCGCCTCTTTTCCATGAGGTTATAGTTGTGCTAGATTGCTTGAGTTTCAAAATGGTTCCCATTCTAGGCGTAACTACCTAAAAACATCATTTTTTATAATGCATCTTTAAAGATTTACAGTAATTTTGCTAAATGTCAGTCTTAAATTCGATGTATCTTCATCGAAAATTTACGGTTTTTGAACACAAGCGCGATTTTTTGCTCTACGCGATCGCCTCACTAGTCGAAAATATTTGCATCAATACCCTTTATAGTGAGCTATAGATTATAAAGTAAAAATTAAGAATCGGTCAAATAATTTAAGCCAGACGAGCGCAGACTCTGTACGCCTTACGCCGCACTGCTGCTTTGTGTCAGCTATTCTCATCATCAAGGGGGCACATTGAACCGAGTCAGCAGCTTACGTCAAAAATTATTTCTCAGCATTTTCTCAGCAGATTTATCGTGTATTTTTAATATTAAGCTGAGAAATTAGTTTTATATTAAGTGACAAAGACATCATTAAAAAACAAATAAATTAAATTTACCAAATTCCTATCGGGTCAAATATTGGTTAACATTTCAGTTTTTGGTGATGGTAGCTTTCTTTATGCCCATTTTTTACTAATACACTCTCAGTGTTATCAAATTTACAATGAATAAGAACCTTTTGCGACGACGCCAGTTGCTTTATTACTTTGGGATTGGAGCTATGCTAAGTGGGTGTGGAAAACCAATCATTGACTTGGCTTCAAAAAAAACTGATAGCTCTACTTCTTTAAATAATAATCCGAGCAACTCATCTCCAGCAACTGTTGTTGCAGCACAGTCTTCAGATACTAAGGCTTTACCTGAATTTCAGGGCATAAGTCAATGGCTGAATTCAGCCCCTTTAACGACTCAAGACTTGAAAGGAAAAGTTGTATTAATTCACATTTGGACTTTTGCGTGCATCAATTGTCAGCGGACTATTCCTTCTGTTGTTCGTTGGCATGAACAATTTGCTAGTCAAGGACTCAAGGTGATAGGAGTTCATACTCCTGAGTTTGGATACGAGCGGGATGTAAACAATGTCAAAAGAGCATTGAAACAACATAAAATTACTTATCCGGTTCCCATCGATAACGATTATAAAACTTGGAAAGCTTATAACAACGAGTATTGGCCTCATCTATTTTTGGCAGACCGTCAGGGGTTGCTGCAATATGACCGTATAGGGGAAGGAGCTTACGATAAAACTGAGCAGAAAATCCGTCAGTTATTAGGATAAAGAATGTGGCTATTTCTACTTTATCTACGGGTTTGGCACTGCTGGGGGGATTTTTAACTGTAATGTCGCCCTGTGTTCTACCTATTCTGCCAGTGTTAGTGGGTCGATCGCTTCAATCTCACAAGTATGGTCCAGTAGCTTTGGTTGCAGGATTGGTAAGTGGATTTGCTGTAGCCGGGAGTCTTTTGGGAGTGACGGCAAGCTGGTTGACTTTCTTAGCTAGTGGGCTAAGAAATGTAGCTATTTTCTTACTTTTATTCATGGGGATTCTCTCCATTTTTCCTAAGTGGAGTTACCGATTATTCAGTCATATAAAACTAGGTAAAAGTACTAGAAAGCCCGGACGGATAGGATTAAAAGGTGAGTTTTTGCTCGGAACCCAGCTTGGCTTGCTGTGGGCACCTTGTGCGGGACCTGTTTTAGGAAGTATTTTAGTTTTGGCGGCGGTTAAACATCAAATTGCTGATGCCTTTATTTTGCTTGTTGTTTATGGAATAGGGGCAGCATTACCATTGATTGCACTGGCTTACGGGGGTCGCCGTTTGAGTGAAAAGCTGCTGAAAAAGATCCGATCGCATAGTATGATTTTGCAAAGAGTCGGCGGAGTGATGATCGCCGGTAGTGCGATCGCTATTCTCTTAGGTTGGGATGTGCAAGTGCAACTTTGGCTAGCTCCATTTTTTCCCTCTTTACCACTTTAAAATCTATTAAAAGAGAAAATATTATGACTGCCTCTACTGCTTCCAAAAAATCAGGACCTAAACAACCAAGTCAGGCTCTTTTAGCCAAGATATTTCACTGGGTCAACATCATTGCTTTGTTGTTAATGATTACCAGTGGGTTACAGATTTACAATGCTAACCCGGTTTTTGGTGGACGTGGGGGTTGGCACTTTCCATCTCTGTTTTTGCTGGGAGGATGGTTAGGTGCAGGTAGACACTGGCATTTTGCCGCTATGTGGCTGTTTGCCCTAAATTTACTTTGGTACGGACTATACATTTTTATTACGCAACGTTGGAAGCGTCGCTTTGTTGCTGTTAATGACTTGAAAGCACTGCAAACGAGTCAAAACCCAAAACGTATAATCTATGTCTGGCATCGATTAGCGTACACTATTATCATTCCGATTCTTTTGCTAGCCATACTCAGCGGCATCGGGATGTATAAACCTGCTCAGTTTCATTGGATAGTTGGCACTCTCGGTAGCTGGCAAGCTTTGCGAGTACTTCACTTTACAACCATCCCTATAGTAGTTATATTTGCGATTTCCCACTCCTGGTTAGGATTCAAGGCAGGAGGTTATAAATTGATTAAATCGATGTTCTGGTAAAATTGCTTATTTATGACATATATAGCAGTCCAGCTAGATCCCCGACTTCTTTAAGAAGTCGGGGATATGAATGCTGCAAATTTTCACAACTTACAGCAGATTTCAAGTTGGTGAAGTACACAACCCAAGTCTAAAAGCCAAGTAGAAAGCCTATTTTACTCCTGACTCCTGAATTCTGCTGTATATAGAATGTGCGATCGCTCGCCGGCATTGGGACACAGATGTCGGCATTGGTGCATTTTGCGATCGCTATAAGGTAGTAAAATTACACCCTACAATTACGGTTGCCCTTTGTTTGTTTTGCTTGCAGCTTGTTACATTAAAGAAGTGTTAAGTAAATGCAAACGTAACTTTTGATTTATTTATAAATCTTAACTTTGAACTTATAACAATTAGCTAAAGCCCTTTTATAAAAATAACAACTAGGGCTTTAAAAAGAATAAGTAATTTAAACCCAATTGCTAAAAAAGCAGGGATTTGGGCTGTGAAGAAATCGATGAAAAAAAAGATTCTTTTATTACTAAGTTTAGCTATTTTTTCTTTCATTATGACTGCATTGACACCTTCATTTTCCAGTGTTCATAAAATGAATGAACTTTATATTTTTGGTGATAGCCTTTCGGATACTGGCAATATATACCGCGCTACCGCAGGTGCTTATCCCTCTAGTCCTCCCTATTTTCAAGGACGTTACTCTAATGGTTTAGTTTGGGTAGAATATCTTGCCTCTGGGCTGAAATTAACTCCCAAACAAAGCACCAACTTTGCTTTTGGTGGTGCAACGACGGGAAGCACCGCAATGAATGGAATTCCCGGATTATTAGCGCAAGTTAATAATTTTACAAAAGCTCATCCGGATATAAATCCAAATGCGCTTTATGTTCTCTGGGCTGGTGCTAATGATTATCTTTATGGTACTAATAATTCAACGATACCAATAGATAATTTATCTAAAGCAATTGAGTCACTTTCTTATGCTGGGGCTAAAAAAATTCTCGTTGCTAATATACCTGATTTAGGAAAGCTTCCATCCACACGTTACACTGCAAATTCTAATAGGCTTAGTGAAAGCGCGATCGCTCATAATCTGAGTTTGGCTAAATCCTTTGAAGTGCTGAACGATAAGTTAGGTCATGACACCCAAATTATCCAACTTGACGTCAATTCTTTATACCGCGAAGCTATTACCGAACCAGCCAAATTTGGTTTCACAAATGTAACCAACGCTTGTCTAAATAATCTTGCTGTCTGCGATAATCCAGATAAGTTTTTATTCTGGGATGGTATTCATCCAACAACTGCCGGTCATCGAATATTGGCAGAAGCAGCTTTAAAAGCACTTAAAAATTAGCTAGCTAAAATCAGGGTGTGTTGATGTCCAAGATACCCAAAGTATCTCTAGAGATGGAAGGGCAGGCTATCTTGGGGTAGAAGTTATAACAAACTATAATATCTACCCTTTTATTAGGTGCAACTAAAAGCTTGTTTTTAAACCATAACCATTTCACAAAGATTCAAACGGGTATCAATGAAAATGCAAAATCACACAAAAAGGATTCAAAAAATTGTTGGTAGCTTTTTAGGAGTTGCTAGCGCTAGTGTATTCATTGTACCAGCACTGGCACAAGCAAACTTAAATTATCATAATTCTAACACTTCTAAGCAGTCTATTCTTGCTCAGACGAGTTCTCCTGGCGACACTATGTCTGCTCCTAATTCTAATCCTTCAACTAGTAGCCTCGACACAGAATTTATCACCAAAGCGGCGCAAAGTGACATGACTGAAATCCAGACAAGTAAACTCGCACTGCAAAAGTCTAAAAACAAATCTGTGAGAGACTATGCCCAGATGATGATTAAACAGCATACCGAATCGAGCAAAGAACTCAAGCCGATCGCACAGTCTAAAAAGGTTACGTTGCCAACTACTATTGGTCCTGAGAATACAGCTTTGCTAACAAGCTTGAAAAAGGTAAGTGGTTCAAAGTTTGACCAAGCTTACCTCGAAGGACAAGTTCAAGCTCATACCAAAACTCAGGCTGAGTATCAAAAATATCTCGACCAGGGACAAGATCCACAGTTAAAGGCTTTTGCAACTAAGATTTCACCGCTAGTTGCCCAACACTTGCAAATGGCTCAGAAGATGGTAGCCACCCGTTAAATCGCACTCTTCGTCAACTTACGAAAAACGAGATCCCCGACTTTTTAGAGAAGTCGGGGATCTGTGGTTTGATATAGAAAATACTGACTTAAGTCGCATACTACAACAAGAGCGCCGAAAATAATAAACGCCTCAAGCAATTACCACACATCGGTGACGGCAAATCCAAAGCATTATTTCAGCAGTTTTATGGAAAGGCTGGCAATGCTGATGTAGATTATCAGTAATTTCCCCCTCCTGATCAGAGGTATACTGATGGGCAACAGCACGCTTCCGAGATTTTTCGCAGTTATAGCGCTTTCTTTTTCGTGCCTTTCATTGTCTGTGGTGCCGATAAGCAAAGGATGGACGCAAGATGTCAGCAACACTGAGATTAATTCTAATATTGAGAAGTTGGGTAATGATGCTGAGTCTGAAAAAGCCTCTAAAGCCTTGCAGAAACGTGGCTTAAAAGCTGTTCCCGATTTAGTTAAAGCGTTGCAAAACAAGAACCCAAAAGTTCGCACAAATGCTGCCTCTGCCTTGGGAAGCATTGGAAAAGAAGCAGCATCGGCAGTTCCCGCACTCACTGAAGCTTTGAAGAATGATAAAGAGGCACAAGTTCGCACATCGGCTGCCTCTGCCTTGGGAAGCATTGGTGAAAAAGCAGCATCGGCAGTTCCCGCACTTGCTGAAGCTTTGAAAGATAATGATGTTAGTCGTTACGCTAGTGAGGTTAGATATGGTGCTATTTCAGGTTTGAAAGGTATCGCTGAAAGCTATCAAGATAATGCCAGTAAGCTATCCAGCACAGATTTAGACAAAGCCATATCTAACTTGGAAAAAGCTTTAAAAGCTGCGGATGACCTCAAAGATAATTTTACAGACCAAAACAAAGCACCTTTACGCCGATCGCTCTATCTCCTGAAAAAAGAAAAAGACTCCCGCTTCTTTAATAGAACCTTAGAATGGATGGTTAAACATCCTTGGGTAACAGCTGCGCTAATTTATATTATCTTTGTCCCCTCTCTCTGGTTCGCACTGCTGCGCTTGCGTCCTTTGTGGCTTTTACACATCAACAACGCCCTCAAACCATTCTCCAGCATTAAATTACCTGATATGCTGGGTGGGGGAACTTTACCCATCCGCACTTTACTATTTATTGAATTTTTTAATTATCGTCCCAGAGTGCTTGATGCTTGGGTTACTGCACACATCGACTCGGCTAAAGAGGGATTTGGGAAGAAGAAAACCGTAAGCGATCGCTTTGTTCACGTCCCCATTCCGGTTATTCTAGATAACAATAACTTCGCTCACTTCACCGGAAAAGATTTACAACCAACTTTCGATAAAAAACGCGCAACTTTGCTAATTTGGGGGGAAGGTGGAGCAGGTAAAACTAGTTTGGCTTGTCAGTTGGCAGTGTGGGCAATGTCTGACGATGCAAATCAACGCATCAGTCAACATAAAATGCTGCCAGTTTTAATTGAACAAGAATTAGACTTTGATGTGGCAGCAGGTGAACAACCTTTAACAGAAGCTATTTGCGGACAACTTCAAGCTTTAATTGGGGAAGCAGAACCGATCGCTGAAGAATTACTCGCACATTTGCTGCGGCAACGGCGTATTCTAGTAATTGTGGATCACTTGTCGGAAATGAGCGAAGCCACACGCAAGCAAATTCGCCCAGGAGATCCAGATTTTACAGCGAATGCGTTAATTGTCACTTCTCGACTTGAAGAAAAGCTCGACGAAGTACCGAAAACCACAATTAAACCGTTGCGGGTTGCAGGCGATCGCCTCTCATCTTTTATGGAAGCATACTTAACGCAGCGAGGCAAGCGTAATTTATTCGACGATCCAGAATATTTTGATGCATGTCGTCGTCTTTCTTTAATGGTAGGGCAACGCAACATCACTGTATTGCTGGCAAAACTTTACGCAGAACAGATGATTGCGACTAAAGAAGGTACAGCGATTGATTTACCGAATAATATACCCGATTTGATGCTAGCGTACCTCAACGAACTCAACCGAGGTGCAGCGGAAAACGAACCAGATAATCGTACTGTACAACGAGATGCCAAAGCGATCGCCTGGGAATGTCTCAAGCAAACTTTTCGTCCCACAACTGCCATACTTAATGATGTTTTAGCTGCACTCGATGCTCATGATAATCCCGAAGCACGTCTAGAACATCTAAAAAAACGCTTGCACCTAATTGACATTATCGGTTCCGAAGAAAATAAAATTCGCTTTGCCCTCGATCCCCTAGCAGAATATCTCGCCGGCTTACACCTGCTAGACTCTTACGGGAATGATAAAACCTCCTGGCACAATTTTCTCACTCAAGCCGAAGCCATATCAGATATTGAGTTAATCAAAGGTTTCCTGTTAGCAATACAGGATTGTTATTTAGCAAAAGGTGTAGAAGCACAAGTTCCAGACTTCGTAGCAGCAAAACTTGCAACCCTAACAGGTTTAGTTCCCCAAGTAACTAGACAAACTCAACTTGTTGCCAAAGCTGTTAGTTGTTGAGAACTGGGCATTGGGAATAGGTAATAGAAAGAAATTGTCCCCCTGTCCCCCTGTCCCCTTGTCTCCCCACTCCCCACACCACGCTTCCCCAGACAGAGACGTGCAGAGACGAAAATGTTAGCCTATTGGTTAGCTTTCAGCCTTTAAGTCTTTGTAAAATACAGGGTTTCCAGTGGAACAAGAATTCAATTCGCAAATATCACCAACGTTATTGTCTGAAGGTAGCGATCGCGATCTCGGTATAGAGTCAACTCTTCAGCAACTGCCACTATACAACTTCGGCGTGGAAATTAGCTGTACTGGCACAGAAATTGCTGAATTCTTTGAAAAATACCCGTTGCTACCTGGAGCAATCTTGTTAGATGGGGGAAAATTCATTGGTATGATTTCCCGGCGTCGATTGCTAGAATTTTTGATTCGTCCCCACGGACAAGAGTTATTTTTTACTGAACCGCTAAGTGTTCTCTACAGCTATGCTCGGACATGCATTTTGCTACTTGCTGATAGTACGCCCATTTTGAGCGCGATGCAAATAGCATTAAGGCGATCGCCTGAACTTTTGGCTGAACCAGTCATCGTTAAAACAGCACCTGATACTTACAAGTTATTAGATATACAAGAATTGGGCATTGCCTCTTGGCAAATTCGCGGAATCGAAACTCAGGTACGCTTTGAACGCAGCCAAGCTCAAATGATTCAAAATGATAAAATGGCAAGTCTGGGACGTTTGGTGGATGGGGTAGCACATGAAATTTTAGATCCCGTAGGTTTTATTTGGGGGAACTTAACTTATGTCTCAAATTACAGCCAAGGTTTGCTCAAATTGATCGAAGCTTACGATAAAGAGTTACCATTTGCTTCTACAGATATAATCAATATTAAAGAAGAGATTGAATTTGATTTTTTAGAACAAGATTTATCAAAATCGCTGAAGAGTATCCGCACTGGTGCAGAAAGATTAAAAAAACTTGTTACCAGCTTGCAAAATTTTTGTCATATCGACAAACTTCATCCTAAACCAGCAGATTTGCACAGTTGCATAAATAATATTTTATTGTTAATTAACAGTCAAATTAAAGGAGAAATTGAAATTGTCAAACATTATGGAAATCTGCCTCCAGTATATTGTTTTGTAGGGCAATTGAGCCAGGTATTGATGAATATTTTAAGTCAAGCTGTTGATGCATTGCTTGATGAAGCCGTCCGAAACCAGTTTAATTCCAATACAAATCAAAAACCAAAAATTGAAATTACTACAGAAGTTATTTCACAGGAAGCGACGAAACCTGACGCACCAGATTCTCGCTGGGTTTCCATTCGTATCGCTGATAATGGTCCCGGAATACCTCAGGAGTTGCAAAAGCAAATTATTGAGTCTTTTTCTGTGGAAAAACGCGCTGATAAAGAAACTAGTTTGGCAGTAAGTTATCAAATTATCACGGCAAAACATGGAGGTAAATTGAATTTTACCTCTCAAGTTAGCGTCGGTACAGAATTTGAAATTCTCTTACCTTTAGTTTAATTTTCCGTACTGGAGTTTAGATTATCGCATGATAAAATGACTCAGGGTGGTGAGTTGATGGGCTAAACACTTCAAAACAGAAAAATCAAAAGGAATGCGCGTAAAAGTTTCCGCACGCGCAGCAAAAAAAACTAAGCAGTGCAAGCCTCAAAAATGTTTTGCACCGTCAAGTTCAACTCAGGAAATGTTGGTGACACGACGCGATCGCTTTCCCGAAACTTCCGAACTTGATACTCACCTTCATCCAAACAGCAAACAAGGATAGTAGGTTGTTTGGGTTTACCAATATATTCTCTACCTCCTAGCGCTGCGTAGTCAACAATCCAATATTCTGGAATTCCCAACTCTTCTCTTCGAGACGCTACGCGAACATAATCTGCATACTTTTTGTGGTAATCATCACGCCAATTAGTACTTACCACTTCCACTACTAGAGGAACCGATAACCCCTGAGTAACTGTTGATTCCTTTTTCCATCGTGGTTCATTCATGAGATTAGGACGGTTGAGTATCAAGATATCTGGTGAATAACCTGACTCACTTGTAGGTGGTTTGATTAGTACAGTTTTGGGGATGATGTAAGGTAAGTTTAATCGAAGGTATTCAGCAGTTAATTGTTGTGCTAAAAATC
>JBPCQW010000440.1:0-11197 GCA_050997715.1 Hassallia sp. | reverse complement strand
AGCTTGCACTTGGGAGTAGCAAGCATTGAGCAGCACACACTCTACTTTCGTGCTAGCGAACACTTTAAACATACTTGCCAACGCTTCTGTCTGCACAAACGCTGATTTTCCCGTTTCATCTTCTAGGTAAATCCCATCTTCTCCAGTAGCGTGTCCGCAAAAGTGAATAATCTGGGGTTGAGTGTCGAGAATTGCGCGGTAAAAGTCACGCGATCGCACTGCCCACTTTTGCTCTAACCTGAATTGTTCCCGGTTGTTAGCACGTCGCAAACCCTCATCAATTTCCCTTACCTCTTCATCTAGTCGCAACCGAGAGGTATTTTTGGGATTTGCAGCCAAAAGCAAAATTGTTGTGACGTTGGTGCTATTACTCATCAGTATTTTGAGACGAGTTTGCTACTTTTAAAAGGACTTTATCAAGCTTTTAATAAGACTACAAGTAGCAATCTGCTATTTACTGACAGAATGAGTTGACTAAATACAGCTTTGCGTAAAACTGTAGCAAATTTCAGCTTTGCATTGAAAGGTAAAGTTTTACACTCAATATTGCAGGCTAAAACAGAGTTTTGCGGCAGTATATGAATTGAAAACAAAGTTCGGAGTTTTATTAACGCAGTTCTGATACTCATCAAAGAGTCTTTTATACTCATCAAAGAGTCTTTTATACTCATCAACGAGTCTTTTATACTCATCAACGAGTCTTTTATACTCGTCAACGAGTCTTTTATACTCGTCAACGCAGCTAAAACACTCGTTAACGCAGTTCTATACTTCGTTAAGCAATTTCAAAGCCTTTTAACTCCTGACTCCTGACTCCTGACTCCTGACTCCTGACTCCTGACTCCTGAATGCTGACTCCTGACTCCTGAATGCTGACTCCTGAATGCTGACTCCTGACTCCTAACTCCTAACTTCGCTGCCAAATTTTAATTGTTTTATCTAAACTGCCACTCACCAACATTTCCCCAGAAGCTGTAAACGCTAAAGCTGTTACTGTGTCCGCATGTCCGGTAAATGTTCCTAGCAGTTCTCCGGTGTGTAGATGCCACAATTTGATAGTTTTATCTGAACTGCCACTAGCGATAATTTCTCCATCGGGACTAAGAGCGATCGCATCAACTCCATCTTGATGTCCTTTAAGGGTGCGAAGCAATTCCCCTGTCTCTAAATCCCAAATCTTAATCGTCTTATCTCGACTTCCACTGACGAGAATGTTATCATCTCCACTCACCGCCAAAGAACGAACTATGTGAGAATGTCCCATGAGGATGTGCAAAGGTTCTGTATTAAAACTTGTCACTTTACCTTCACATGACAAATCCCAAACTTTGATTTTACGGTAGCTACCTGTAACTAAAGTTTGTCCATCTTGGCTAAAAGCGAGGGAATGAGCAGCGGTATCATCTAATGAAAGAGCGATCGCTACCTGTCGATACATCAAATCCCAAAACAAAATCTTTCTATCATCTCCCCCAGTTGCTAACATCCGTCCATCTGGAGTAAAAGCTACACAGCGCACCATTCCATTGTGCTTGTGCAGAATATCTATCAAATCTATTGCACCAGAATGCCAAATCTTTATTGTGGAGTCTGCACCACCACTCACCAACGTTTGTCCATCCGGACTAAATGTGAGGGAATTGACTTCATCCACTACCCCGGAGACACTCCATTGGTATTCTGAGAGAGTACCAATTAACTGACCTTTTGTCAAGTCCCATAATTTCGTCTCTCCCCGACTCCCACTAGCCAAGATTGGTGTGCTTTTGCCGTTGTTACCCCCTGGACTGAAAGCAAGGCAATTAATGCCTCTACAATGTCCTGTTAAAGTCTGCCAGCATTCCCAATCACCGACAATGTTTTTTAGGGGATGATCTGCTGATAAAGTCTGAATCTTTTCGGCATACGCAATTTCATCAACTAAAGAAGGTGCATCTTTTTTGGCAATTAGTGATTCTAAATACCAACTTAACCCACCTCCATATAACAAGGTACTGGGAATTACAGTAACTTTTGGCTCACTAAATTGAATTTGGTTTGACGGCAAAAAGCCTGTAATTACCGCTTGCTTTTCGTAGCCTAATTGACCAGTAAATGGAAAAAACAAACACAGAAAAATCAATACTTGATGATTATGTATATCTTCTTGAGTAACAGTCCACCTGATTTTGTCTTTTTTGATGCCATTAAAACTTTCTCCATCAGCTACGTAAACTTGAATACTAACATCAGGATTATCTACTAAGAAGTAAGCAAATTTACTTTCACCGCGTAAATTTCCCTCTTCATCTAATGCCATATTTTTCAAGCTGTCTTGTGGCACTTTTTTAACCAGCTTACCCAAGCGTTCAGTTATCACCCGCTGAACGATTTGTTCTCGCAAAAGATAATCTTCCGCTTGCTGCTGAAAGTATTTGGGAAAGGGAATCACCCAATCGGGGGGTTCGGGATATTCCGGTGGTGTTGGTGGGGGATTTTTCGCGAGAATTTCGGCTTGGTAACGAGCAAAACTAAGCAATTTTGCCAATGAATCGCCCCAAAATGCCATAATTTCACTGTGACAACCTTTGACTTGACTCTCTAACAAAGATAAATCATAAGTCTTTGGTTTTTTCACACGTTGAAGAAAGTCAGCTTGTTGAGCTTTTAGTAAGCTAATCCAATCCATTTGCATGATTAGGGGCACAAAGAATGCATACCTACCGTAAGCTATACCAAAGCAATTACTCAAGTTTATAAGACGAATGTAAATTAAGAATTGAGTAATTTGAGCAGTTAGGGTAACACAACCATTACTTATGCTCTAACAGAAAGCAATTATCTATTTGAGCTATAAGATACTTCGTCAACCATCAGCAAGAGCGTATAAATAAATTAGACGTTGGAAATTAATTCTAACTTATCTGAAAAATATGAGACTGTCTCTAGTGAGACAAACCCGAAATAATACTCATTAAGAATTAAAGCCACGGAGACAGTCAGAGTATAAATCTCTGATTGTCGCTGCAACAGCCGCGCATTAAGTTGTATAATTCAAGATACTAAAGTCAAGATTTCTTAATTTTATTCTTGGCGATCGCTTTCGTTTGCGTGTAATCGTTTAATTTTCATCCGCAAATCAAAGTCCTCACCGCTGACAATTGTTTCTAAATCAGCGATGCGTTGTTCTAATTCGACCTGCTGCGGTGACAAAACTTGATTTTGGTATTTTCTCTGATCCGAACGCCATACGGCAACCGTACCAACTGCTGCGCCACCAATCGCCGCTAATGGTATAATTGCACCACTTCTGGTAACAGCCGAAAGTGGAACACAAATTGCTAAAATCCCCACAGTCAAACCCCAGATTTTTGTGGTAGCTGTAACTCGGATATCTTCAGGTTGGTGAAAGTTTTTATCCGATTTTTTAGCCATGAGTATGTCCTCAAAGATTTAATTATAGTAATCAGACGCGATCGCTTGTAAAAGTTCCTGGTGCGTTCACGTTGGCAAAGCCGGATAGTAGAGAAGTGACTCCGTAGGAGTATCGCCTTAAGTATAATTCCTAAATAGATAGTTTTCTATCAACTTGAACTCTATCCTAAGGATGAAATTATTCTCCTTACAAAGATAGATGATTGTATACATAGATAGAAGTTTTTGGATACCGAGAGTTAGGATAACCAAACAAAGATATATTTATGAATTGTTGACAATATCGCATCTATTCAAAAAATAACCATGACAACTGCATCTTCCATTTTTCTGGCTGGAGCAAGTCGAGGTGTCGGTAGAGAAATTGCCAAATGCTTAATTGCACAACAGCAAAAGGTAAAAGCATTTTTAAGAACACAAGCAACTGGTGATGAATTAGAAGCAATGGGTATTGAGGTAGTTCTGGGAGATGCGTTGAATAGCGAAGATGTAGAAAGTGCTATGCTGGGAGAACCTATCCACGCAGTTATCAGTACTGTTGGTGGTTTGCCTCAAGTTAGTGAAAGAGCAGATTACTTAGGCAATAAAAATCTAATTGACGCAGCAGTGAAAGCGAAAGTGCGCTTATTTATTTTAGTGTCTTCTATAGGTAGTGGGGATAGTGTAGTTGCATTGAATCCACAAGCATTAGAAACATTGCGACCGGTTTTAATAGAAAAAGAAAAAGCTGAAAAACATCTGATTGACAGTGGATTAACTTACACTATTATTCGTCCCGGTGGATTAAAGTCAGAAGCTGCAACCGGAAATGCAATTTTAACTGAAGATCCACGCATTGCAGGTATAATTCATCGTGCAGATGTCGCACAGCTAGTTTGTCGTTGCCTAAATTATGACAAAGCTAACAATAAAGTATTATCAGCAGTAGATAAAAATATGCTTTTCGGACAAATAGAGTTTGAGGAATTTAGCTTAGATTAAAAACATTGTCGAGACGTTTCGGTGAAACGTCTCGACGAGGATTGCGGTGTTTTTATTAAGATTAATTAAATGGACATAATATTAACTGAAGTTAAATAATATAACTAACTCCTAACTCCCGTAGAGACGTTTCACCGAAACGTCTCTACCTAACTCCTAACTCCTCCGTGCCTCCTGACTCCTGACTCCTGACTCCTCCGCTCCTCCTAACAGCCTCAACTAAATACCATAATTACCTATCCATAGCGGACTCCAATCACCAGAAGCGACAAAACTTGCCCAATAATAAGGATGCTGGTATTCAGGTATCTTCAAGAACTCTAACTGTGCCTGTCGTAGTGATTCATGTTTACCCTTACCTGCGTTTAAATTTTGGTAATACTTTACCATCAAATCCTTAGTTCCCGCATCATCTACAATCCACAAACTCAATACTTGACTTTGAGAACCTGCAATGACCAAAGCACGACGTAAACCATAAAGCCTACCTCCTACTTTAAGATCACCCAGTCCAGTTTCGCAAGCTGACAGTACTACTAACTGTGTTCCCCGTAAATTCAATCCAGTCACTTCCAAAGCTGTGAGGATACCATCATTGCTGTTTAATGAAGCTTGCTGTCGATTATTAATACCTGCGAAAGCTAACCCAGAGCGCAACAAAGGACTTTCTAGTTTCAAAGTTTCAAGTAATTGCGGATTGAAATTATCTGCTACTTCTTTGTCAGTAATAAAGAAACCGTGAGTCGCTAAATGCAGGATACTCGGAGCTTGTATTTGTTTAACCGCAGCTTCGGTAGCTTGTTTACCAGAAATTATTTTTGTATCCGTAAAAATCTCTTTGATTTTATTTGCTTCCTCTAAACTGTTGTAAAGTGGGGCAAATTGCAAGTTTGCTAAGTGACCAGAAGCGCGATTTTCTAAACCACGTACAGTAGATGGAGCAATTCTTTGCTGCTGGTTGTAGTCGATATTTGCAAATACTACCGGAGGTGAAAGGCTTTTAGCTGCTAACTGATAGCGTAGCAACTCTCGTCCAGTGGTGAGATAAGAGAAAGCGTAACGTTGAATCAGGTATTTATTTTGTTCGTCTAATAGTACTTCAAAGGGAATTATTGCTAACTGTCCATCGGGTGATAATAGCAAATGACGTGCATCGCCCAACAGTGGACGGATGGGAGCCATGACTTGCCGATCTAATGTACGAGCGAATTCCTGAAATGATTGAGTAGGCTTGTTTATAGTAGTAGGAGCAGAATAACGGGTCTGAGCATCAGATGGTTTTTCTGCCAACGCTTTTCGTAGATTCACAACAGATTTGTCAATAGTTTCAACATCTCCCAAGTCAACCCACCTTGGTTCCCCTACTGAACGCAGCACGGCTGCTGCATAACGCAGTTTACCCGATTTTTCAGCCTGTTTAGCTTTGGGATTAAATGGCTGATACCGCACGATTTCCACCAAAGCCGCATCCTTAGGTATCAGAGTTTGGATGGCTGCTAACTCTACTGGTTGGGTAGTAATGTTAAATTCAGCACTCTTATTACCGATCGCTTCTTCTATGCGTTCTTTTTTTATATTTAATTGCTGAAGTTGAGCTTTATAGTCACTAGTGCTTTGGTTTCCTTGCCCCGTGTATATTAGTGCTGATAAGTCTTGATTAACCTTCTCCCATTCATCCAATAATTTTTGTGTTTTTGGTTGATCTGCGAGGTGAGCGCGTAGTATTTCTATGCTGTTGATAACGGTGTCTAGTACACGTACTTTGCGACGTAGCACTGTGGTGAGCGCTAGCCTTGCGGCTGTGGGGTTATTAGCATTGTGGAGAGATAGAGATATGGCTTGGTAGGTTGAGGATAAAAAGGTTTTGAGGTAGTCCTGTTTTCTTTCTTCTGAGCCAACATTAAAAATAAGTCCAAAATTATGTTCTTCAATTGCTAGCCCACGACTATAGAAATCAATAGCACGGGTGATGTCATTTTGTGAAGAGTACAATTGTGCCAAATTGTTCAAGCTAGAAGCGATAAGAGGATGTTGTTTACCCAGCATTTTCTCTCTTATTTGTAGCGATCGCAAATACAGAGGTTCAGCTTTTTTATAGCTTCCCTGTGCTTGATACAGGGAAGCCAAAGTGTTGAGGCTAGTGGCAACATCTGGATGTTCTTTGCCTAGTGCTTTCTCCCTGATGAAGAGCGATCGCAGATACAAAGGTTCGGCTTTTTCAGAGCTACCCTGTGCTTGGTACAAGGAAGCCAAATTGTTCAGACTAGTGGCAACATTAGGATGTTCTTTGCCCAGTAATTTCTCCATAATTGCTAGTGTCCGCAGATACATAGGTTCAGCTTTTTCAGAGCTACCCTGTGCTTGGTACAAAGAAGCCAAATTGTTTAGGCTATTGGTGACCTCAGGACTTTCCTTACCCAGCACTTTCTCTCTTATTTCTAGCGATCGCAAATACAGAGGTTCAGCTTTTTCATAGCTTCCCTCTTCTTGATACAAGGAAGCCAAATTGTTGAGGGTAGTAGCGACATTAGGATGTTTTTTACCCAGCACTTTCTCGTAAATTGCCAGAGAGCGCAAATACAGAGGTTCAGCTTTTTCATAGCTTCCCTGAGCTTTGTACAGTTCTGCCAAATTATTGACGCTAGTGGCAACAAGAGGATCTTCTTTACCCAGCACTTTCTCATAAATTGCCAGAGAGCGCAGATACAGAGGTTTAGCTTTTTCATAGATCCCCTGAGCTTTGTACAGTTCTGCCAAATTGTTGAGGCTAGTTGCGACATCAGGATGTTCTTTGCCCAGTACTTTCTCGCTTATTCCTACTGACCTTTCTGCTGGGGCAATAGCTTCACTGTATTTACCTGCGTTATACAACTCAATGACTTGTTTATTCAGTTGCTTCGCTTCCTGCAATGCTGACTGTTGTGCTGACAGTGGTGTCTGAGATTGTGCTGTTACTTGTGTTGGAATATTGACTAGCAGCTCGAATGTTATTGCTGCTGTGATTGACCAAGATACCAATTTGATGCAACCTTGGATTTTTCGGTGGGAGAATCTATGCACGTATTTCTGCTTCCTACCTTGTTAGCGACAATCGGTCAAAATAATGCTCAAAATATACCTCAAAAGCGAAAAGACGAGAATTGATTTTTTGGTTTTTCCAAAAATTTTACCGAAAAATGAGCGCGTCCAAGGGAGTGTCAAAACCTCTCACCGATGTTAAATTAAACAATGAAGCAATAAACTCTTCTCAGCTTTAAACCGCGTACCTTTTGCTTCCAATGGTACTTACAGGGGTAAAACCACGCAAATTTTTAAGACTTTTATGGCGTTTATGCACGTTTTGCGCTAAAAAGAGTGGGGAGATCATTGCTAAAACTGGAGCAATTGGCTTGTAGCTAATTTTCATAAGTATGTCTCTGGATATTAGACTTGGAGAAATCAGTACTAAATCTTACTACCGATTGATTAAAAAGAAAGTATGCAACTGGTTAAGAGAAAGCTATTATTGCTAATTTATCCTTCCTGTGACAAAATTTTTTCCAGATTTAATCAAGTAGAGATGCAAGGAAGAACGTTAGCTTGAAACGATAATCTGACCGATACGCTTTAAAATTTGCAGGACGGTATATAGTTCATTCTGCAAGGGAGCAGGAGAAAAAACTCTCGATATATCATATTGTGGTGTATCCTGCTGAGTTAGTTTGACAAATACAATTCCGTCTCCATTTGTCATCATCCCAAAGATAGGCTTATCTGGCTGCGGATTTGCCATCATATATGCTAGGGTTTGTGGCAATGCCGACATTACAGAAATAGTAGTTCGTTTCGACTCCAGCAAGATTACCCAAAACTGATTTTGCAAGACTAAAATATCAATTCGTCCTTTTAAAGTTTCTTCCTCTTCATCTGCATCAAAGACTATTTCTATCGAAGCCTCACCTCGCATTTTGTAGGGATAATCATAAAATTCTGCCTTTTCTAAGATAGGTGAACCTATGAGTAGTGTTACTGTTCCTTCTGTGAGATTGCCATCAGCTAGATGATAAAGATATCTTCGTCTAATAACATCTAACGATGCTTTTTCTTCGTCTGTAATTTGAGCTAAATTATCATACCATTCTGTGAAAAATTGTTCATCTTCGGTTCTTCTTAGATGAAAGCGAGATTCTACTTCAGCTAAACTTTTGAAGATGTCGGTAATTGCGGTTTTCTGTACCATTTATTTAATATTAATTATTCTGTAAAATTGTCTGCAAACCTGTGACTAGTCTTTCTATCCCTTCTTTTGCGGTTTCTTTTTGCAGCGCACCATAAGCAACTCGCAGATAACATCCGTTATCCATGCCGAAGGTTGTACCGGGAATGACTGCTACAAGATGTTCTTTAATTAGTCTTTCAACTAATTCAAAGGTATCTATATCAGTATGAACTTTGAGGAAAAAATAAAAAGCACCATCGGCGGGGGTGATGGTACACTGATTTTGTATGCGGTTGAGTGAGTTAAGTACGTCATAGCGTACTTGGGCGATCGCTTCCAAATTCCTCTTCAAATACTCTTCTTTTGCCTGCAATGCCCCTAATGCTGCATATTGAGAAATCACAGGTGGACAAATTACTATTGAATCCTGTACTTTTTTAACAGCGACAAGCAAGTGTTTGGGAATCACCATATAGCCAATCCGCCAACTTGCAAAACCATAAGCTTTGGAAAGGCTATATAGAGATATGGTATATTCGCTACTTCCCGAAAATGCAGCCGGAGAAGTGTGTTTTACACCGTTATATGTAAAGTATTCATAAGCTTCATCGTTAATATGGTAGATGTTGCGTTCTTTACAAAGAAGATTAACTTTTCGCAACAATTCTTCCGAATAAACTACACCTGTGGGATTATTAGGTGAAACTGTGACTATTGCCTTTGTTTTTGATGTTATAGCCGAAGCGATCGCATCCACTCGCAATTGATAATTTTCATCAGTTTCTACCAACACCGGATGACAACCTGCCATTGTAGTTGTCATTTCATGATTAAAATAATAAGGCGTATTTAATATGATTTCATCGCCTACCGATGTAATCGCAAGAATGGCATTCATAAACGCCATATTACTGCCGGCGGTAACAACAATGCAATTTTCGTCGTTAATTTCAATGTTGTTAAAAGCGTGTAATTTTGCTTCAATTGCTGCTAACAAAGGAGGAATTCCCTCAACAGCTTTGTAGAGATTATTACCAGGTTCAGCGAGGAATTTCGGCAATAATTCGATTGCTTCGGGTGGCGGACTGTATGCAACAACACCTTGTCCTAAAGAAATGGTTCCCGGATTGTTTTTAATTAATTCACCAACGACAGGTATTATCGGAGACTGTACAGCCTCCATACGAGAGATATTTTTCATGCGTTCACTAAGTGACTCCCTAGGAGTATCGCGCTTACTTGAGCTATATTTAATTCTCTCGTACTAAGGACTTAAGTCCTTGCCTTTTTTGATGAGGACTGAAATCCTCACTACGAATTAGACGATCGCTTGTATGGCAGATATCATAGATTTAAACTTGATTTTGTATCTAAAATAACTGGAGAGAAAGACATGGCTGCAATCAGCGGACTCTCAGGTAATGAAATCTTCTGTCTTCACCAACAAGGTATGCATCCAGGAGATTTGGTGATTGGTAATAGTGTCTTTTCTTTGGGGTTAATTGGGGGAATTGCGTCAGGACTGAAAACTATTGTTGGGGGGGAAGTTACGCAAGTTACGGAGATTATTCATGAAGGACGCCAAAAAGCTTATGCACGAATGCTAGCTGAAGCACAGAAGCATGGTGGAATTGGCATTATCGGTATTAGTAATGAATTAATCCAACAAGTCGGAGATGTCTAATTCCTCTCGATTGGTTCTTGCGTACACAAAGAAGGAGAACAGTCAGAAAAGTTAGAATTTTCAACTTCGGCAGATGGACAAGAATTATACTGCCAAATAGATGCAGGATTTGCACCAAAAAAGTTTGTTTTTGGTAATGTAGCCTACTCGATTGGGATAGGTGGGGGATTGCTGGGTTCTCTCAAGAGTTTGAGACGGGGGGAAATTAAGGAGTTTTCGCAGATATTCAACGAAACTCGTCATTTAGCGCTGAAAAGAATTAAAGCTGAAGCTAGAAATGTAGGTGCAAATGCAGTGGTAGGAATTAGAACTTCGATTGTTCCTTTTGCAGGGATGCAAGAGATGGTGATGATTGGTACTGCGTCTCACCATCCAGCATTAGCACCTGGTTTCAGCCAAAGTCCGATTACCAGCGATTTAACCAATCAGGAAATGTGGAACTTGATTCACTTAGGTTATGTGCCGTTAAAGTTGGTTTTGGGTGTTTCAGTATATTCCCTTGGTTTTGTCGGAGGAATCACATCTGCGTTTAAGTCTTTTGTGCGTGGTGAAATTAACGAATTGACTACGTTAATTTACGAAGCTCGTGAACAAGCGTTCACGAAGTGACTCCGCAGGAGTATCGATCACATTCGCGAAGATGCTAATAAGTGCGGTGCTGACCAAGTTGTTGGTATCAAAACTTCCGTTTATCAATTAGGAAGCGGCATTATCGAATTTATGGCGATCGGCACTGCTGTGAAAAAAATGCCAGGGGTTAGCACACGCTCATCCATGCTATTACCCCAAGCCATCATTCAAGACAGGGATACTTTTGTCAATACCGCAGAAGGAACACTAAAGACGCAATTAAACCAAACCCCGTCATAAATCCTTGCCATTTGCCCCCCTTGTCCCCCTGTCCCCCTGTCCCCCTGTCC
>JBPCQW010000413.1:0-15731 GCA_050997715.1 Hassallia sp. | reverse complement strand
TGGAAGGAGGCGATCGCCTAGGGAGCGAGGAGGATGCAGGGGTGGGGGGATGAGGGGAGCAGGGGTACAGGGGGACAGGGGGACAGGGGGATGGAGAGAAAGAATTATTCTCCTTGTCTCCTTGTCTCCTTGTCTCCTTGTCTCCCCCACTCCTCCTAACTATACTTCCGTCCTCGCCACTCGCGGGGAGTGCGAAATGCAGATAAGAAAATTCGCAGCACTGCTAGGGGATCAGCTAAAGGGGAAAGCCAGAACAACCAGCCACCTTTAGCAGTTGTGCGGTCATAGGAAGGTGCGATCGCCAACAACAAAGCAAAGCGAATCACCAGCAGAAATACATTCAAACCCAGTAGGAGGATGGGGGGAGTGGGGAGTAGAGACGCGATTGATCGCGTCTCTACAAAAGTGGGCAGGGGGAGAGATGGGGAGAGAAAGAGGTAGGTGAGAACAACAAAAATAGGTAAACCTTGGACTGCAAAAAGTAACCATAAATCCCCCCACAACTGAGCGCGGGAAGATGCATCTTTCAAGTCAAGACTTCGCCCCCATTCTTTCCACGTTTCTAATGCTCCCTCATACATTCGCACCTTTAGCACCTTCGCACCATCCAGAAAGCCCACCTTAAAGCCTTGAGCGGCGATATTACGAGCTAAAGTGACATCATCACAAAAAGAACCCCCAGCACTGCTGTAGCCATCCACAGCCGCTAAAACTTGCCGACGACACAAAAAGCATTGTCCATTCGCCATCACCCGTTCTGGCTGCTTAGTATTCACACCAGCCGGATCAAATCGGTAAAGCAAAGTCATCAACAAAGCCGGTTGTAACCAGCACTCCCCTGGATACTTCAGGATGAACTGAGGAGACAGCGAAACCAAGTCATATTTTTCAGCTTCTGCTGCCTTCACCAAACCAGCAATCAAACCGGGATCGGGCTGAGTATCAGCATCCATCCCCAGAAACCACTCACTAGCCTCTGAACTACGTAAAAAGCCATTATGCAACGCCCAAGGACGTCCTACCCAACCAGGGGGCAAAGGATCATCCGTTATCAGGCGAAAACGAGGGTCTTGTTGCTGTGCCAATTTTACTAAGTCGGGAGTGCCATCTTGGGACTTACTGTCTACAACAATAATCTCCCGAAGTTCGTAGCTTTGCCGGCTTAAACATTCCAACAAAGGGCTAATGCGAAGAGCTTCATTGAGGGTGGGGACGACAACGCTGACACTACCTAAAAGCTCTGGCGTTGGTTGTTGTGGTTCAATGGGGGGATGGCGTCCCGGTCCTTTCAGCAGACGCGAGAGCAAAATCGCTGTTGCCGGTACTTGGATAACTAGCAAAAATAGCGTTAAATAATTCAAAATTCAAGAATCGGGAATAGGTAATGGGGAATAGGTAATGGGGAGATGGGGAGATGGGGGAAAGATGTTTCCCATGTTCTGTGTGTCCCCCCACTCCCCCACACCACGCTTCCCCATCTTTGTTGAAAATGCTTACTTCAAAGCAACTTTAACTGAAGCCACTTGCATTTCTGTGTTTACTGGTTCAACGGCTAGTTGTGCGGGTGCATTTGCAGTTCTCCACCACAAAGCCAAAGCCGGAACTACACCACCGAAGAAGCCTAGTAAAACTGGAATCGCATACCCAGATCCTAAACTGAGTCCAGCAGCGAAGACAAAATTGCTTATATAAACAATTAAAGGAACGTTGAGTTGCGATCGCTCTAATTTTATCGACGCATTTCTCCACAAAACAGCTGCTACAGTCATGAATAAAGCACTTGTACCAAACCAACCTGCATAGTTTCCGTAAGGTGTGCCAAAGAAAGCTCCTGGTTTTTCCCAATACCAAAACGGAAAAGCAGTTTGACTCATACCAGGCTCTAAAGCAAAGTCCCAGCAGGTGAATAATAAAGCACCCACCGCTACAGCAGCAATGTGACGCACTAAACTTGGTTTTTCCGCTACTTGCAACCCAGTTCTGGCGATTAAATACGCCGAAAGACCAACATAAAACCAGGATATAGGAATTGTAAAAGGTACTAAACCTGCAATTTTATAGCCCAAGCCACTTAAGTAGCTATAATCACCAAATGGAAAGCCTGTGCTAGTTCCCAGCAGTTCACTTCCTACAGAGATAAACACAGATGGCAGCATGAATGCTAACCAGTTTCGCAATCCCAAAACCCGGTACGCATAAATACTGACAGCTACTGTACCTAATATAATATCAACTACACCGCCGTTAGCCATACTAGACTGCATCGCAGTTTGCCCAACAGTGCCTAAGTTCAAAATTACTTCGGCATTAGGTATGACCAATAGTATACCGAGCAGTCCAAAAGCCTTGGATAAAATATGACCGATGAGGCATACGCGCTCAACAATAACAAGTTGTCTCATGATAATTCCCTAATAAGACGTGACACGCGGCTACGATCGCTGCTAACAGTTTACAAATGTTTAAGAACATATTTAACTAATTTGAGCGGTAATTAGGCGTAAACTTGTTTGTCTTTATTTGGCAAAGCATACAATCCTATTGATTGAACGAAAAATACACAAGATGTTAAACTTATAGTTTAAATCATCCAAGTAAAAATTTATCAATAAAGAATTCAGGAGGCAGGAGCCAGAATTCAAGAGTTAGAATTCAGGAGTTGAAAACCCCCGCATCAAGAGAGGGAAATCGGTTTAGACATCGACAAAAACAAAGCACACCCTATAAACTATTGAAACTCATTTCATATTCACAATTTTAGCTACTTGTCAAGTGACTGAAAGTTATTGCTTGCAGCGGAGCAGATAGTTGTGGAATAATGGCTCGATATACTACTGGGAAATATAACCCATGTCAATATATGAAAAATTTTCCTTGGGTTTCCTTGACCTTAGTAGTGCTTGCCTACGGTAGCTTGGGCTGGTTGATATCGCAAGCACATTCACCTTGGTATGTTTGGTTGACGCTAGTCACAGGTATCTTGTTTTTGCTATCAGCCTTGACAACTCCCTGGTTGAAGATTGCAGACTATTCTATTTTCTTCTTTAAATCGGATACTAGAGGTTTCGCTTTTTCCGTTTTAGCTGCATTCTTGTTCTTTGTGATGATTGCCTGGTTTAAAGTATTTCTTGATACCTTAGTAATCATTTCGGCGAACATATTATTAAGAATAGACCTTCAAGGATGCGGCTTAGGAGAACGGCAAACCTTTTTAGTTACAAGTATGTTTTCATTAACAGGTTTAGCCTTGGGTGCAGTCATACAGACGGCACTTTCACATAAATTAACTAGCCATTTTTTATAAATATTGGTAATCGGGCAATGGGCAATTGAAGAGGGTAAACGGCAATAAAAATAAGTTTCAGAATTTCTATGCCTAATTTATTAGTAAATATTTAAATTCAACTTTTGAAGCCTAAGTTACAAAATAAGTTTTCTCATCTATGCTTCATAACACAATGTTTCACTTGATAAACATGGAAGATAAGCGTGTACATTAGATACAAATTGCCGCTCAGGAGTTTCTGCTTTTTGTTATGAAAATATTATCGTAAAAAAGTATGCTGAAAAAGAGCAATATTTGCTACTTTTTCAATTACATATTTTATGCTTTTTATTACAACTTTAAAAAATATTTAGATGCAAAATAAAAAGAGAGAAAAATACTGATATTTGCGTTCGGAGACGAATAATGGTAGCGATCGCCGAAAATGCCCAAAAAAGGCTAACAATACAAACTGTAGAAATTGCCCCGGATACAACAGCGATTCGTTCTCTTGATTGGGACCGCGATCGCTTCGACATCGAATTCGGTTTGCAAAACGGTACAACCTACAACTCATATCTAATTCGCGGTCAGCAAACCGCATTAGTTGATACTTCCCACCGGAAGTTTGAGCAACTGTATTTAGACACGCTTAAAGGTTTAATCAACCCGAAGGCAATTGATTATATCATCATCAGCCACACAGAGCCAGACCACAGCGGCTTGGTGGAAGAAGTTTTGCAATTAGCGCCCAGAGCAACCGTCTTGGGTTCAAAAATTGCCTTACAATTTCTCGAAGGCTTGGTACACGAGCCATTTTCCAAGCGAATTGTCAAAAGTGGCGATCGCATTGACTTAGGTAACGGACACGTTATAGAATTCGTCAGTGCGCCGAACTTACACTGGCCCGATACAATATTTAGTTTTGATCGCAAAACCCAAACTCTCTTCACCTGTGATGCTTTTGGGATGCACTTTTGCGACGAGCGTACATTTGACGAAGACTTAGAAGCAATAGAAGCTGACTTTCGATTTTACTACGATTGCTTGATGGGTCCCAATGCTCGCTCTTTGCTGAATGCAATGAAGAGAATGGGCGAATTAGGCAAAATCAACATCATTGCCAACGGTCACGGACCGTTACTCCACCACAACCTTGATTTTCTCACAGAACGCTACCAAAGTTGGAGCCAAACACAAGCAGAAGCCCAAACAACTGTAGCTCTATTTTACGTCTCAGACTACGGCTATAGCGATCGCCTCGCTATGTCGATTAATGAAGGAATCCAAAAAACTGGGGTAGCCGTCGAAATGATGGACTTAACCAGTGCGGAAATCCAAGAAATTCAAGAACTCGCAGGTAGAGCAGCTGGTATAATTATCGGAATGCCGCCAACCGCAGCCGTTGCAGCACAAGCAGCGATTAATTCGCTTTTAGTTGTCGCCAACAACAAGCAAAAAGTCGGGCTATTTGAATCTTACGGTGGGGATGACGAGCCGATTGACACCTTGCGGAGAAAATTCATCGATTTGAGTGTCAAAGAAGCCTTCCCCGCGATTCGGATTAAAGGTGAACCCACCGCAGCCACATACCAATTGTGTGAAGAAGCGGGTACAGACTTAGGACAATTGTTGATGCGGGAACGCAACATCAAGCAGATAAAGTCTCTTGATGTCAACATGGAAAAAGCCCTAGGTCGGATTAGCAGCGGACTGTATATCCTCACCAGCAAAAAAGGTGATGTCAGCAGTGCGATGTTAGCTTCTTGGGTAGCGCAAGCGAGTTTGCAACCATTAGGATTTACAATTGCCGTTGCCAAAGATAGAGCAATGGAATCATTGTTGCAGGTAGGCGATCGCTTCGTCCTCAATGCTTTAGAAGAAGGCAATTATCAAGACCTGAAAAAGCACTTCCTCAAGCGTCTACCTCCCGGTGCTGACCGATTTGCCGGCGTGAAAACCCAAAACGCTAAAAACGGTTCTCCCATTCTTACAGATGCTTTAGCATACATGGAATGTGAAGTCACCAGCAGCATGGAATGCAGCGACCACTGGATTCTCTATTGTACAGTCCAAGAAGGTCGTGTTTCCAAAGATGGACTCACCGCAGTTCGTCACCGCAAAGTAGGTAATTACTACTAGGGACTAGGGACTGGGGACAAGGGGACAAGGAGACAAGGGGAATAATTCTTCTTTCTCCCCCTCCCCCCATCTTCCTCTCCCCCCATCCCCCTGCTCCCCCTGCTTCCCCTTGTCCCCCTTCTCCCCCTCTCCCCTCCCCTCATCACTAAAACGCTATCTCTTCACCCTTCACTCCACACCTATGACCGATTCCAAACCCCGTGACGTTCAGGTTTTACCGATCGCCACAAATACTACAGTAATGAGAGCGCGTAGCTGGTCGCGTCTGCGGTTTGAAATTGAATATGCATTGGAAAGAGGTACAACTTCCAATTGCTATTTAATCGAAGGTGATAAAATTGCACTTGTTGACCCACCGGCGGAAACCTTCACTGACATTTTTATCGAAGGATTGCGGCATTCTTTCGACTTTAAAAAGTTGGATTATGTAATTTTAGGTCACTTTAGTCCTAACCGTATCGTCACCTTCAAAGCGCTGCTAGAACTTGCACCGCAAATTACTTTTGTTTGTTCCTTACCAGCAGCGGGAGATTTGCGTACTACTTTCCCAGACCGAGATTTAAAAATCATCGTCATGCGCGGGAAAGAAACTTTAGATTTAGGTAAGGGTCATGTTTTAAAATTTGTGCCTACACCTAGTCCACGCTGGCCCGCCGGTCTTTGTACCTACGACCAACAAACGCAAATTCTCTACACAGATAAGTTATTTGCATCTCATATCTGTGGTGAGCAAGTTTTTGATGAAAACCGCGAAGCTTTAAAAGAAGACCAACGGTATTATTATGACTGTTTGATGGCGCCTCATGCAACTCACGTACAAGCAGTTTTAGAGAAACTATCAGAACTGCAAGTGAGAATGATCGCAACCGGTCACGGACCTTTGGTGCGTTATGGGGTTGTAGAACTGATCAATTCTTATGAAGAATGGAGTCATTCTCAAACGACTCGTGAGATAACTGTTGCTTTATTGTACGCTTCAGCTTATGGCAATACAGCAACTTTAGCCCAAGCGATCGCTCTGGGATTAACTAAAGGTGGTGTCGCGGTAGAATCAATCAACTGCGAATTTGCCGAACCTGATGAAATTCGCGCTGCTATCGAAAAGGCAGATGGTTTTATCATCGGTTCTCCCACCCTTGGTGGACATGCACCCACCCCCGTACAAACAGCTTTAGGTCTTGTCCTCGGCGTTGGTGACAACACCAAACTCGCCGGTGTCTTTGGTTCCTATGGCTGGAGTGGCGAAGCATTTGATTTAATAGAAGGCAAACTGAGAGATGCTGGATATCGGTTTGGGTTTGAAACGATGCGTGTCAAGTTCAAACCCTCAGATGTCATTCTCAAGCAGTGTGAAGAAACCGGTACAGACTTTGCCCAAACTTTGAAAAAGGCGAAAAAATTACGTTTGCCCCAACAAGCTGTAACTCCTGTGGAACAAGCCGTTGGTAGAATTGTCGGTTCGCTGTGTGTAATTACGGCAAAGCAAGGAGAAGTTTCCACAGCGATGCTTGGTGCTTGGGTTTCGCAAGCAACCTTCAACCCACCCGGAATCACCGTTGGTATTGCCAAAGAGCGAGCGATCGAATCTTTTATGTATTCTGGGGGTAAGTTTGCCCTGAACATCTTAGCCGAAGGCAATCAACAAGATTTTGTCAAGCACTTCCGCAAATCTTTTGCCCCAGGTGAAGAGCGTTTTTCCGACTTTTCTACAGAAATTGCCGAAAATGGCTGTTTAGTGCTGACCGAAGCTTCAGCATATCTTGAGTGTTCTGTCAACCAACGCATGGAATGTGGCGATCACTGGGTTGTCTATGCCACAGTTGACAACGGAAAATTACTCAAACCTGATGCTGTGACTGCCGTCCACCATCGCAAATCGGGTAATCATTACTAATTGCACGTAGGCGATCGCTAATCACATCATGTCCGTTTAATAAAATATCTTCGTAGTAAGGACTTCAGTCCTTATCCGATCAGATGAGGACTGAAGTCCTGACTACGAACTTATCGCCTATACAACCGGACGTAATATTATAACCGCCTTGGCTAAACAATAGCCAAGGCGGTTTATTGTATCCGCTCTTATCCGGATGAAGTATGTGCTTATCAGTATTTGTATATGTTTGTCTATAATGGCTTGATTCTTGATGTATTCCACCCAATTCATAACCACAATAATGCTTTGCCCCTGCGATATCAATACAATCAGCGCTGCTTTTGCTCGCAGACAATTAGGTAGAGACAATATAATACCTTATTTATTCAGTATACTGTCATCAATTTTATATATATTCTCAGCCATTAACTATCAAATACTTAAATTGGTATAACAAAATTCCGCAATTGCCACAAAGACAATTGAATATATAGTGTGTAATGTTTGACTAGAGCCTCAGTAGTCAGCATCTTTTATAGTAAATGCCAACTACTACCACAACGCTTTTATAATATTTTGCCTTTCCCATGACCCCAGAACACAGCAAGATTAAATTTCCCCTCTGGCAGTATCTTAACCAGCCCTTGTTTAGCCATGATAATAAGTTGGTATTAAATCCTCATCGCTTTGCCAACATCTGGCGAATTGATCTTCTTAAAAGGTGTTGGGTTAAAGAATGTGATGCTAAAGGACCGCAACAGCATTAAATAGCCACTTGCCAATTTTATATTTTAGATTTTGGCATCGCTAAATATTATTATGAAAACCGTAATTTCTCGTAGAGACGTTCCGACGGAACGTCTCTGCCGACTTTCTGCAAAATCTAAAATCGTCTAGGCTTCGTCAACAGAACGAGGTTTTTTGCCGTCAAGCAAAGCACTAACAGTCATGTCTCCCATGACATTAATCGCAGTACGGCAGCGATCCAAAAACCAGTCTACCGTAACCAACAAAGCGATATACTGAGTCGGCAAGCCAACGGAAGTAAACACCAAGGTCATGGTTACCAACCCTGCATTCGGAATACCCGCTGCCCCCACCGATGCAAAAATCGACGTTAGAACTACAATTAACTGCTGTCCCAAATTCAGATGTTGCCCAATCACTTGGGAAATAAACAATGCAGACATTGCCTCATAAAGGGCAGTACCATCATTATTAAAGTTTGCCCCAACCAGCGCACCCAAAGAAGCAGAAGACTCCCGCAAGCCGATTTTTGTCTGTAGAATTTCAAAGGTGATAGGCATTGTCACCGTTGAAGAAGAAGTGGAAAAAGCTGTCAAAAAGGCATCAGCACCCCCAGCTAAAAACTTCAACGGGTTCACCCAAGAACCAAATTTGACTCTAGTGAGGTAGTAACAAGCTTGTAATGTCAGCGCAAGCAGCACCGCCACAATGAACGCAAACAGTGATTTAAATGGCGCGAAGCCTTGTAAAGCAACAGTTTTAGCCACAATTCCAAACACTGCTAAAGGTACTAGGGCAATCACCCAGTTGAGGATGCGAATCACCGCTTCAAACAAAGTCCCGACTAAATCCTCAATCGGTTGGTATGCTCTTTTTCCTTCAGCGATTTGTTCTGATTTTAGTGCCCGCAAAACGATGCCAAAGCTCAAAGCAATCACAATCAGTTGTATAACATTATTATCAACCAGTGGCTTGAGGACGGCTTCCGGTACAGCGTCTCTTACTAGTGCCCAAGGGTCAAGACTTTGACTGGCTGGTTGTGCATTTTCTGGAGCCGCTAAACGCCCCCAAGTACCGGGACGCAAAACGTTTGCCACTAAAAGTCCAATCAGTATTGCTACGGTTGTATTAGTTAAAAGTAATACAGCTAACTTTCGTCCGGCTGTACCGGGAATATTCGTAGTCATGAAGGTATGCAACACTGCTACGAGAATCAGCGGGGTAGCTAAGGCGCGGAGTGCTTTCAGCACCAATTCAGCAGGAATTGCCAAGTTGTTGATTAAGTCTTTATTGGCTGCGTTGGGGTTGCCTGCACCTAAAGCAATTCCTAGGCACACTGCCAGCACTAAGGCGATGATAATTTGCAATGTGAGAGGGATACGCTGCCACCAAGGGCGGGGTTTGGAGGAATGCGAAGTAATGCTCTCTGTTTCGTTCATTGCTAGTTGCTGAGTTAGTGATGTATTTATTTAAACATCACTTTGGACATTAAAAATTCCGGATTCAGATCAGATAAAACTAAGATAATCTTAAAGCTTGTTGCTTGACAAAATTTTGTTTAAAAAGGGTATTCATTCTGAATGCCTAATAATATTGGTTGTTAGTAGGAAAACTATATGTCTTTTGTTCCTTTGCACATTCACAGTGATTACAGCTTGCTTGATGGTGCCAGTCAGTTACCGGAGTTGATCGATCAAGCGATCGCACTCGGTATGAAAGCGATCGCCCTCACGGATCATGGTGTCATGTATGGTGCGATCGAACTGATCAAAACCTGCCGCAGTAGAAATATTAAGCCAATTATTGGCAACGAAATGTATATCATTAACGGCGATATCGAAAAACAGGAACGCCGTCCCCGTTATCATCAAGTTGTTTTAGCGAAAAATACAAAAGGTTACAAAAACTTAGTTAAAATAACCACCATTTCTCACCTCAAAGGTGTGCAAGGCAAAGGTATTTTTTCTCGTCCTTGCATCAACAAAAACTTACTCCAAGAATACCATGAAGGCTTGATAGTTACTAGTGCTTGTTTGGGTGGAGAAATACCCCAAGCAATTCTCAGCAATCGACCCGATGCTGCACGGAAAGTCGCTCAATGGTACAAAGAAGTATTTGGCGATGATTTTTATTTAGAAATTCAAGACCACGGTTCCCAAGAAGACAGAATTGTTAACGTTGAAATTATCAAAATTGCCAAGGAACTAGGAATTAAATTTATAGCCACCAATGATTCTCATTATATTTCATGTTTCGACGTAGAAGCACACGACGCTTTGCTATGTATTCAAACTGGCAAGCTGATTAGTGAAGATAAACGGATGCGTTATAGCGGCACAGAATATCTTAAATCTGCTGAAGAAATGAGTCAGCTATTTCGCGACCATTTACCAGATGATGTCATTGTCCAAGCTATAAACACTACCGAAGAAGTTGCAGAGAAAGTCGAGCCTTACCACAATATTATGGGTGAGCCTCGCATTCCCAATTATCCCATACCATCCGGTCACACTGCCGACACATACGTTGAAGAAGTTGCTTGGCAAGGACTTTTAGAAAGGTTAAATCGCAAATCGCGTAGCGAAGTTGATCCAGAATACAAAGATAGGTTGGAATATGAATTAAAAATGCTGCAAAAGATGGGTTTTTCCACATACTTTTTAGTTGTGTGGGACTACATTAAATTTGCTATAGATAATAAGATTCCCGTGGGTCCCGGTCGCGGTTCAGCCGCTGGTTCTCTGGTTGCTTATGCAATGCGAATTACTAATATTGATCCCGTACATCACGGTTTATTATTCGAGCGTTTCTTGAACCCAGAACGCAAATCAATGCCGGATATTGATACAGATTTCTGTATTGAACAACGCGATAAAGTTATTGAATACGTAACTGAAAAATACGGTACAGAAAGAGTAGCCCAAATTATTACTTTTAATCGATTAACTTCTAAAGCTGTCTTGAAAGATGTCGCAAGAGTGTTGAATATTCCTTATGGTGAATCAGACAAAATGGCGAAATTAATTCCGGTGGTGCGGGGTAAACCTACAAAACTTAAGGTAATGATTTCTGATGCTACACCAGCACCAGACTTTAAACAAAAATATGATGATGAACCGCACGTTCGTCATTGGATTGACATGGCAATGAGAATTGAAGGAACTAACAAAACCTTTGGTGTTCATGCAGCAGGTGTAGTCATTTCTGCCGATCCTCTCGATGAAATTGTGCCACTACAAAAGAATAATGACGGTTCTGTAATTACCCAGTATTTCATGGAAGACTTGGAATCTATGGGTTTGTTAAAAATGGATTTCTTAGGTTTGCGAAACCTGACCTTAATCGAGAAAACCGTTGATTTAATTAAGCAAACTCGTGGATATCATATTGATACAGATGAAATTACCCGTCAAGAAAGAAGAGCGCAGCAAATATTAGCAAAAGGTGAACATAACGTCTTACCAAATGAAGTAAAAAAGGCTTATGAACTTTTAGAAGCAGGGGAATTAGAAGGTATCTTTCAATTAGAATCTTCGGGAATGCGTCAGATAGTGCGCGATTTGAAGCCTTCTAATATAGAAGATATTTCCTCTATTTTGGCACTTTATCGACCGGGACCATTAGACGCGGGATTGATTCCTGATTTTATTAACCGCAAGCACGGAAGAGAGGAAATTAAATACGGTCATTCTATTTTAGAACCCATATTGAATGAAACCTATGGAATTATGGTTTATCAAGAGCAAATTATGAAAATTGCTCAAGATATGGGTGGGTATACTTTAGGACAAGCCGATTTAATGCGTCGTGCAATGGGTAAAAAGAAAGTTGCGGAAATGGAAAAGCAACGCGAAAAATTCATTGATGGGTCGGCAAAAAATGGAGTTAGTAAACAAGTTGCTGAAAAATTATTCAATGACATGCTGAAGTTTGCAGAATATTGCTTAAATTATGATACTGAAGTATTAACGGTAGAATATGGCTTTTTACCAATTGGTGATATTGTAGAGAAAAACATTGAGTGCAGTGTATATAGTGTTGATAATCATGGCAATATTTACACTCAAGTAATTGTCCAATGGCATAATCGCGGTAAGCAAGAAGTTTTTGAATATTGTTTAGAAGATGGTTCGATTATTCAAGCAACAAAAGACCATAAATTTATGACTGTTGATGGGCAAATGTTGCCGATTGATGAAATATTTGAACGCGGATTGGATTTGATGCAAGTTCAAGGAAATTTTGGCGATCGCATCATCCGCAATTCCCAAGCCTTACACACAATTCGGTAATATATTATTACAAATCCAAATCCTTGGGCAAAAGATCCACACAACTCCCGCAGGAGCGCTCTTCTGTGCGCCTTAAAAAGCTAACATCAATATTGCGATCACACATCTTCTGTCTCCTGCAATACTAGTTAATGTTGATTTTTTGTTCTATAGCTCTATAGGGAGTGTTTCTCGTGCGTATATTTTCCCAATGGTCTAGAAATTTACTTGATTATCTAAGTAAGTTGACAATATTAAGCTTGCTATGTCTGATTTTAGGTTGGTCATTTCCCGCACAAGCAGCCACCCGCATGAGTCCCCAACTCGAACAGCAAGTTATGCAAATCATCCGCGAACATCCAGAGGTACTTATAGAATCTGTCCAAGCATATCAACAGCAACAGCAACAGCAAATAAAACAATCACAATTGGCATTTTTGCAAGATTTACAAATTAATCCCCAATCGGTAATTGGTAATTCTCCTGTTACTGGTTCACCTAATTCAAAGATTGTGTTAGTTGAATTTTCCGATTTTGAGTGTCCGTATTGTGCTGAGGCTAACAAAACTCTGAAACAGTTTATGGAAAAGCATCAAGATGAAGTGACATTAGTTTACAAGCATTTCCCCATAACACAAATTCATCCTCAAGCAGTGCCAGCCGCAAAAGCTGCTATCGCTGCAAATCAGCAGGGCAAATTCTGGGAATATAGTGATGCGCTATTTTCTCAGCAAAAACAACTTGGTGAGCCTTTGTATTTGGATATTGCCACAAATCTCAAGTTGGATTTAGACAAGTTTAAAACCGATCGCGCTCTTGCCGATAATGCAATTGTTAAAGATATGCAGCTAGCGCAAAAATTGGGACTGACTGGTACACCTTTCTTTGTGATGAATGGTGAAACTTTATCTGGTGCTGTGCAGCTATCAGACATGGAAAAAGTCTTGGCTCGTGCTACTCAGTAATTATCTTTTTGTAAAGTAGCGAGGCGATCGCAGTTTATGATCAATGACGCGATCGCTTATATCATCGACCTCAGTAACGTTACTGAGGTCATTTTTTTGCTTCCCAGGTTACAAGTGATACATTCTGCCAAAACAAAATTTAGTACGTTGCATCTAATTAATTCAATGTTAACCCTGAGAAGATAAATTTTGAGGTAACAAATGCATCGCTTCGGATTGTGTGTAATTTTCCCGATTGCTTTGATAGCTAACTTTGCTGATCAGCCAGCAAGAGTAAATACATCTACTTCCCAATCGGCTCTAGTCAAAAAAGTTAATCCTACTTTGTTAGCAAAAGCAAATTACCTTTCACCTTTAGAAGAAGAGGTAATTGCCCAAATGAACAAAGTCCGGACAAATCCTAAGGCATATATCCCGATTATGGAAAGCTATAAAAAGCGCTTTCAAGGCAAACGAGTCAAAATTTATGGCAATACTTATTTGCTAACGCAAGAAGGAGTAAAACCAGTCGATGAAGCGATCGCGTTTCTCAAATCAGTTCCTCCTGTGGGAACTTTGACTGCATCCAAAGGTATGTCTTTAGGTGCTAGGGATCACGTTAGAGATCAAGGGGCAAAAGGCGTAACAGGTCATTATGGTGCTGATGGTAGCAACCCTTCTACTCGCATCAGTCGTTATGGAACTTGGCTAAGAACCGCTGGAGAAAACATTAGCTATGGTCCAAATACGGCTCAAGATATCGTCATGCAATTAATTATAGATGATGGGGTGCGCGATCGCGGTCACCGAAAAAACATCTTTAACCCCGCTTTTAAAGTCGCAGGAGTTGCCTATGGAACTCACGCCACATACAGAACGATATGCGTGATTGATTATGCTGGCGAGTATAAAGAAAAATCCGTTTCCTAGTAAGTGCTGATTGCCAAATTTTGATTATCACGTCTCTTTTAACACTTGTATTATCCCTCATGTCAGTAATGGGGATTTGAAGAGGGGGAAAGGGGAAACGGGAAATGGGAGAAACCTAATGCCCAATTCTCAATTATTTATAAAGTAATCAACTGAACTTGACATTAGTAGTTATTTGTCTTAAAAATTACTAGATAATGAGCTTTTTTAAGGAATTATCCGGAAATTTTTTGCAGTTTTGTGGATCTAGACAAAGGTGACTATTTACTCCCTGATTATGAAATTACTTAAGAGTAGGATACAATCTCTCAGATTTGACCAACTCAGATTATTAGCTATTTTCTCTAACTCCTCTGTGTTAAAAACTCCTGAAAAAGATGCGGAATTATTCCCACGGGAAAATAGTCTCTCCCCACTGGAACAACAAGTAATTGTAGAAATGAATCAGGTGAGAACAAATCCTGTTGTTTATGTTGGTGTATTAGAAAACTATAAAAAGCGCTTTGAAGGCAACAGAGTTAAAATTTCTGAGAATGTCTTTTTACAGACCACTGAAGGAGTCAAGGCAGTCGATGAAGCGATCGCATTTCTCAAGTCAGTCCGTCCGGTGGTAACTTTAACTACATCCAAGAATATGTCTTTGGGCGCTAGGGATCATGTCAAAGACACTGGAAAAATAGGTGCTATAGGTCACGATGGAAGCGATGGTAGTGACGCTTCCACTCGAATTAACCGCTACGGAACCTGGCTAATTACCGCAGGTGAAAGCATTAGCTACGGTTTAAACAACCCCCAAGATATTGTCATGCAGTTGATTATAGATGATGGTGTACCATCGCGGGGTTATAGAAAAAACATGTTTAACGCCGATTTCAAAGTTGTCGGAATCGCTTACGGAACTCACGCAAAATATAGAAGAATGTGCGTGATTGATTATGCTGGAGGATATCAATAAAAATAAATTTAATTGCGTTCACGGAGTGACTCTGTAAGAGTATCGCCTTTATTCAAGCGCAAGTTATCTGGAAACCAATTCTCACTCTATGAATCTAGTTATATATTGATTGGTCGCTTTCTACTTTTGAGGTTGTTGATGCGTCGGATACTCTTTTGGGTATTTATCCCTGTTACGCTACTAGTTACATCTTGTGACACTGTGTTTGAATCTCCCCGCTCTGTACCGGAAACGACTGAAAAAGATTCGCAATTATCCGCAAATAAAAATAGCCTCTCGCTATTGGAACAACAAGTCATTGTAGAAATGAATAAGGCGAGAACAAAGCCTGTTGCTTATGCGGCTATTTTAGAAAAGTATAAAAAGCGCTTTGAAGGTAAACGAGTAAAAATTTCTGATAATCTCTATTTGCAAACGACTGAAGGAGTAAAACCAGTCGATGAAGCGATCGCATTTCTCAAATCAGTTCGTCCTGTGGGAACTTTAACTGCATCTAAGGGTATGTCTTTAGCCGCTAGGGATCATGTGAAAGACCAAGGAAAAACAGGTGCAATTGGTCATGATGGTAGCGACAAAAGCGACCCGTTTATTCGCATCAACC
>JBPCQW010000406.1:0-2763 GCA_050997715.1 Hassallia sp. | reverse complement strand
GTCCTGGTTTGAGACTTTGAAAATCGTTAGTAGTTTGGTTGTGTAAAAAGCGGATGCGGTCATCATCAGAAACACGGATAATTCCCCAGTGAGAGCGATCGCATACAGCGACAGAATCTTGCGCTGCTTGGATAGCTGCTGCGTCGTTGACATCAATTGCAGATTTGGACATGGTGATAGCAATTTTAGATTTTAGATTGTAAAACCAAGTTTAAATCAACTTACAGCATGAAAATATTATCCAAGTAAGGGTTTGCGGTTAAGCGATCGCTTTGAGCAACTGCTCAAATTACGGAAAGTACCTGTAAACTTCTTTTCTGTGCAAGACTAGAAGCAAAAATCACTACACTTTCAGATACTGTAATACCAATTCTGTAGTCTCCAACCCTGAACCGATAATAGTCACCATCAGCTTTTAGTTTTTTTATACTACTCACATTACCTAAATTTTCAGCATTTTCTACTTCTTCAATTACTGCCTTAATTCTTTGAAGTAATGTTTCGTTTAGAATATTGCCTAAATCTTTCTCAAAGCTTTTTCTGAATTCTACGTTTATTTTTTATTTTTCCAAATTTTGAAGATAGCTTCTCGACTAACAATCTCAGTTTTTTCACCTTCCTTAATAGCTTTTTCTAAAGCTATGTCTTCTATTATTTCTGCCAACAAATCAGAAAATATCTCTTTTTGCTCTTGAAGTACCTCAACAATTGCGGCTTTCAACAGTTCTTTAAGTTTAATTTCATCTAAATTAATTTCAGTCATATATACTCTATACGCTCAGTTTTGCTTGATACTAATACCCACTTTATCTAATCTTCCATTTTCTTTTAAGTTTACCTAACGAGTTATTTCTGTTTGAATTTCTTGAATAATCGTTGCAATTTCGTCTTCTGATTGGATGTGCCGTGCTAAAACTTGAGCGGTTGACTCAATTACACGCTCAGAGAATAATTTAGCTAAATCTTGCCGCAAATTATGCCCAATGTAGAATTTGAGTAAAGCTTCAACAGACATATCTCGACTAGCGGCAACTTTTTTCAGAGATTGTAATGTGTCTATTGGTATCTTTATCGATACTGTTTCTGTTGCACGAGGTTGCAAATTTAGTTCAAGTTCTTCAGGATTCTTCATATAACTTTCTTTCAGTGCGAGTAGCTGGACGGGCGGAAATTATGCGCGATCGCTTGACACGTTCTACATAAACTACAAGTAATAAGCGTTGGGAGAGAGAATACCCAATAATGAAATCACGCTGTTCGTTATTTGCAGTAGGTATTAAAGTTGGAGAATCTTTACTAAATTCTTTGTCCAAATCTTTTCCCGAATATTTGGACACAAAAGATTCCCTTGTGGTAACGCAAACAAAAACTGCCAATCCATACATAATTAGGGTTAGGACTGAAGAAGACGCTGAAAGGATTAAACTAACAATTAATCAATTTTGCGCTCCGCATATTCAGAGCTTGTGGTTAGATACGCAAGATATATTAGTCAGAGACGGAACAAGAATCCGAGAGGAATTAGTGCAAAGTATACAAGCTGATATCCAAGCAATATCAAATGAGTTATCTAATTATCTTGGAAAAAGCTTGCAAGTTGAACTCAATATTAACACGATTCAATTTCCGCAATTTGAGTTTAAAGGGATTGATTCACAGATTAAAAAGCAGCAAGAAACCTATAATAAAACAGAAACTAAAACTAACTGTTGTTCTTCAGAAAGCTACGAAGTAGAAGCTAAACGTGATGTATACGACATTGACTTAAAAGAAACAGGAAGGTTAATTCAGCAAAAGATAGATGAACAGGTTTCAAGAAACCAACACCTACTAGAGCGCGTTATTGAAAAACAGGTGTCGAAAGACTTCAGAAATGCAGAGCAGCAACTCAACGACTATATTCAAAGGTTTCAAGATGAATTTGACCGCTTGCTGAAAGAACGGGAGACAAAGGAAGCTGAAGGCGATCACATTCGTGAAATGCTGGAAATCCAAAAAGCCCAATTAAATCAATACTTACATGAATTGACCACAATTAAAGCATCCTTGCATAGTTGGAAGCCAATGCAAACAATCAAGTAGCCGACTACACAACTCCCCTAACTCAGACTTGCTAAAAACGCTTCCTCTTAGCCCACGCAGGTGGGCTTCGTTCGTATAGCCCCAGAATTCCATTCTGAGGGCTATATTACAAACCTGATGCGATAATAGTTGCCACCGTAAAGTAGTATCTTTATTAAGACTATTTCTATCGCACGTAATCTTACACTATCTTGTGAAAGAAAATCATAAAATAGAATCACATTCATCCTTAAAAGTCATAGATTTATTCGCTGGATGTGGCGGTTTATCTCTAGGATTTCAAAATGCAGGTTTTCAAATAGCCGCAGCCTTTGATAACTGGGAAACTGCCATCAAAGTTTATCAAAAAAACTTTCATCACGATGTCATATTATGTGATATTGCCGCTTTAGATAATTTTGAAATTATCAAAAATATCAATCCAGATATAATTATTGGCGGTCCCCCTTGTCAAGATTTTTCTAGCGCCGGCAAACGCGATGAAAACTTAGGACGAGGTGATTTAACTATTGTTTTTGCGGAAATAGTCGCTAGTGTCAAACCTAAATGGTTTGTTATGGAAAATGTAGATAGATTAGCCAAAAGCGCAAAATATAAAATAGCTAGAGATATTTTTAAACAAGCTGGATACGGACTCACTGAAAAGATATTAGATGCTAGCTTATGTGGTGTACCGCAAAA
>JBPCQW010000380.1:0-21794 GCA_050997715.1 Hassallia sp. | reverse complement strand
AAATTCAGCAACAACTCGATAAAGACACTGTGCTGTTACAATATTCCTTAGGTAAAGACCGCAGCTATCTTTGGGCAGTCACACCCGATTCTCTCGACTCCTACGAACTCCCCGGACAGAAACAAATCGAGGATGCTGCAAATAATTTCCGAGAAGTCATAGTTCTCGGTCGTAAGCTAATCAACAGAAATAATCCTAATGCCATAAATAAGCCAGCTTCCCAACTCACTAAAATAATTCTCGCACCCGTCGCTAACAAGTTAGGGAAAAAGCGATTAGTAATTGTCGCTGATGGAGTTTTGCAAAACATTCCCTTTGCAGCATTAGCAGACCCATCCGCTACACCAACTACAACATCGGTTGCTTATCAGCCTCTTCTAGTCAACCACCAAATCGTCAATCTACCCTCCGTTACAGCGATCGCTACTCAGCGACAACAACTAAACAAACGCAAACCCGCACCCAAAACCCTTGCAATCCTTGCCGACCCCGTATTTGCCGCTGACGATAAGCGAGTCACAGGCAAAGAACCTGCCATAGCAGACAACCTCAACCTTGACCGTTCGAGTTTGCAACGTGCGCTCAGAAACCTCAACCGTAACGGATTAATACCCCCCCTACCAGGTACACGCACAGAAGCCGAAGAAATCCTCAAACTTGTATCACCTTCCCAAAGCATACATGCTTATGATTTTGATGCCAATTACAACTTCGCAACCAGCCCAGAACTCAAACAATATCGGTTCTTGCAATTCGCTACCCACGGTATTGTCGATACTACCAACCCTGAGTTATCGGGAATTGTCCTCTCGCAAATCGATAAACAAGGTAAACCAGTTGAAAAAGGTTATCTGCGTTTAGGTGACATATTCAACTTAGATTTGGGCGCCGAGTTAGTCGTTTTGAGTGCCTGCGAAACGGGTTTGGGTAAAAATGTCAAAGGTGAAGGGTTGATGGGGTTGACAAGAGGATTGATGTATGCTGGTTCAAAGCGGGCTGTGGTGTCTTTGTGGCAGGTTGACGATGAAGGCACATCGCAATTGATGCCGTTATTTTATAAAGCGATTTTGGGAGGAGAGTCTCCCACATCTGCTTTGCGGGATGCACAACTGCAACTGTGGCAGCAGAAGCAGTGGCAAAATCCTTACTATTGGGCAGCTTTCACGTTGCAAGGTGATTGGAGATAGAGCAATACGGTTTGGTTAAGGCAAGAGACACGATAAATCGCCGTCTCTACAAAGGACTGATATTGTAAAGACGGCGATTTATCGCGTCTTTGTGATCTATAATTTTCATCAAAAAACATTATCCGAACCGTATTGACCCTTCCAGGGTGTCGGCAGTTTGAAAACACGTCCTACTCCCTACTCCCTACTCCCCACTCCCCAGTTTCTTTATAAGCCAGATAAACAGCTTCTAAAAAGACGTCGGGGACAACGGCTTCTGGTAGCTTTTCTAAGTCGATAATGTCTTGAACTTGCTGAGTCAACTCTAAAGCCAGATTCATTCTTGCTTTTGTTGACATGGCGCCTCGTCTGAGTAAATATTCGCGAATAACGGCAAAATCATCGGGCAATAATAATGATAAATCGGCAACTTGCAGCAAATGCTCATATACCGACTTTGCCTGTTCGGAAATTGTCAAAGTCGTTGATGCCAGCGGTCTTTGAGCTTGAATGACAATTGTGCCGGCGGCTAAATCACCTAAGCGCTTTTCGCTATTATTAAAGATGATAAATAAAGCCCCAAGATAGAAAAACTCATCAATCGGTCTAAGCAAAGCGCGTAATGTTGCTTGTTGCAAACCAACAGGTCTACCATCATCTCGAACAACGCGAATTTTCGCAAAGCGTTTACCTGGGGTTTGACCTTGCCATAAAGTTTCAAAAAAGACAAAGTAACCTGTGTAAATAGTAAAGCCGGTGATTAAGGCGATCGCTATTAACCACAAACTCACCTGCTTGCCAAAAATCCCCGTCCACAAACCCCCTAACTGCACTGCAACTGTCACCCAGACAACAACAAACACCGTCATGATCCCAGCCAAAACGTGATAATCAATTAGCAATGCCCAAGCGCGATTACCGATGCCGGCAAGAGTAAATTCTAGTTCTACACTTTCTGGTGTGCGGAATTTAATTTTGTTGAATAAGTGCATAGCAGTTTTTCTATTGATGTTTAAATATCGCGATCGCGTAACTTCAATCCCATCCCTTCTCGACGACTCCGCAAGTCATAATAAACTACTGCTTTGATTGACTGCCAAAACGGTACTACCAACGCAGCACTTATTAAACCAATAATTAGATTCACTAGTGGCGAAAGAAAAGCGTAAGTGGGATTTTCTTGAGTTAAAGACGTTATAATTGCCTGAATAATAGTGCTGAGAATAGTAAAGGGAATTTGTATCGGTATCGTAATTAAATAACCGACAAATAAAATCGCGACAATTCGCCAAACATGTCCTTTTGTTAATTCCCAACTGCGACCAATTGTAGATGTTCCATCAATATTGTCTTCAATAGCCAGGGGAAGTTCTACAACAAAAAAGCGTGCTTGTATCCAAAGCACAGCAACAAATAAAACTGGTATCAAAATGAGTGCTAACAGAGAAACAATCAGAATAGTAGTTGCATTTGGGGTAACACCTGCGGCGATACTGCCAGCAAAAAAAACGGTAACAATCCCGATAATAATAGAAAAGGGAATGATTAAAGCTAGACCAATTAAAAACATTAACAAATGCATAATTAAAAACTGCCACATGCGCGAATTGACAACTCTGCGACCTCCTTCAACAGATTCCGGTTGATCCACCAATTCACCAAAAGCTAACCGAGATATTAAAGCTAAAATTGCTCCAAATTTCGCCCAACCATAAATTGGTACAAATATCCACAAATAAGCATTGAATGCCAGTTTAATATAAGATTTGAGGTGAGAACGATATAACCGTAGTCCGGCACTGACGACATTACCGAGGCTAAGTGGTTGTATTGTTCCGGGAGAACTCTGATTAAAAGACATAATGTCAAATTCTCTTGTAAAGTAAGTTCTAGATTTGAAGCTATCTTAAGATAACTTCAATTAAGTATTCCCAAACTTTATGAATATTCAACGTTGGATTTCTCGACGAGAACCAAACTGGCAACGTCTAGATACTTTATTAAGACAAGTAGAAAAAAAAGGAATCAAGTCACTGCAAGCAGCGGAAATTAGAGAGTTAGCGAGTTTATACCGTTCAGTGGCAGCAGATTTAGCCCGCGCTCAGACTCAGAAAGTAGGCAATACTTTGACGCAAAGTTTACATTTTTTGACAACTCGCGCTTATACGCAGATTTATCAAGGTTCAAGACGACAAGAATGGCAAGCGGTGGTGGAATTCTACCGTTGGGGATTGCCAGCAGTGGTGCAGCAAACATTTTTATACATCGCTGCCGCTACTTCGATATTTCTGCTAGGAGCGCTAATTGCTTGGTGGTATGCGTGGCAAGATCCCACCTTTATATCACTTCTTGTGCCCGAAAGTTTAATTACCCAGGTACGAGATGAGCATAAATTGTGGATGGGGTCAATAGTTGGGATTGAACCTTTAGCATCAAGTAATATTACGATTAATAACTTATCAGTAACTTTTGGGGCGATCGCTGGTGGGATGACAGCGGGAATTTACACCACATTTTTGTTATGGTTCAATGGCTTATTAATTGGTGCCCTTGCCACCTTAGTCAGTCAAAATAATCTAGCTTATCCCTTTTGGGCGTTTGTATTTCCGCACGGTTCCCTAGAATTACCCGCTATCTTTTTTGCTGGTGGTGCAGGTTTTTTACTCGCCAGAGCAATTTTATTTCCTGGTAAATATAATCGTCGTGACGCACTCAAATTTTACGGCTCTTTGGCGGTACAATTACTATTTGGCATTATCCCAATGTTGATAATTGCTGGTACTATCGAAGGATTTTTTTCTCCCAATCCTAGTGTACCAAGTCCTTTTAAATACCTCCTGGGGATGAGTTTGTTTGTGTTTTTGCTAGTGTATTCTAGTCGCAAGCGGAGGTAAGTATTCACATCGTAAAAAATAGCCATATTCACTTTCACGTGGTTTGACTATGCATAAACAATTAGATTGTAAACTATAAATATCTTGAGCAAAGAAAATTCATAGGTTAGTGAAATAAAGGCAATGATGAAAAATAAATTTATTCGTAGCTTACTTGCTGCTGCTTTAGGAACTGGTTTGTTATCAATCGCTGCACCTGCAAGCGCTTTTGATATCAAAAGCCGAGATGAAGCTCCTGCTGGTTTTCAAAATATTCTTCAAGACTTTAGAGCTTTTGTTGGCGAAGAACGTCGCTATTTGTCTGGTGATACCATTAAGGCAAAAGAGGTTAATCTGTCTGACCTGACGTTGAAATTTAACTATGATCCCAAAGTATTCTTTATCGGCGAAACAGCTGACTTATATCGCGATCGCTTAGATTTCAAAGCTACTACCGGCTCTCAAGTCGAGACAGGTCAAATAATTTTCGGCGATACATCTTGTAATACTGGCGATAGCAGTTTCCCTAATTTTAGTCAGTTTTGCCCAAACCCGAACGACGCGTTAGAAGGCAAAGTTGCACCCTATAAACCTTTGAATGTCGGTGACTGGGTGAATTTAGGCTCGTTTCAAGCTGGGACAAAATTGGATTTCCAGTTAGTTTCTAATGATATTAACGGCGGCATCTACGAAAATGGAGTCAAAGGTATCTTTGGTTTAGATCAAGCTCTTAACCCAGATAATTTGCAACACGCGATCGCTTACTACTATAAGGACTATCTAGTGCTAGGTTTCGAGGATTTATTCGGTGGTGGCGATCAAGATTATAATGATACAGTGTTTGCGATTGATATTGGTAAAGAGAATGCTCGTTCAGCAGCGAAGATACCAGAACCTTCTGCGGCTGCGGCAATGTTTGCGATCGCCCTATTGAGCTTAATCAAAACTCGTCACCGTCGTCAAGCTGTCAATTAAAGTTGATTTCGCGCTTTTAGTCGCAAATATTGCTCAACTAATTTATCTGTAATCTGATCAGCTGGTGCATCTAATACTAATACACCTTTTTGCTTCAACTGTGCAAAGGCAACTCGCCGTTGCGCTAATAAATCCAAGGCGACAGCACGGGCATAAGCATGTGTAACATTTTCAGTAGAGGTGTGTGCTAAATTATCAACTTCCGGGTCGCGCAAGGTGACGCAAAACGGCAGATAGCGTGGTGCAAGTTTGCAGAGTGCGGCGAGAAGTTCGGCGGAGGCTGTGACATCAACTATATCTGTAATGACCACTACAAGCGCTCTGCGGGTTTGTTGTCGCACAACATTGGTGACTGCACCTAAATAATCAGATTCTAGTAATATCGGTTGAATCGGAGTTAAGCGATCTATGAGATTACCTAAATGATGTTGTCCGCGTTCTGGGGGAATCCACGTATGTATCTGGCGGTCAAATACACCTACTCCGACGCGATCGCCTCGATGTAAACCCGCCAAAGCTAAGGACAATGTTGCATTCAAACCCCAATCAAATCGCTGCAAACCTTGCACTTTTGCTGTCATCAACCGCCCGCGATCAAGTAAAATCAGTAAGGTTTGTTCTTGTTCTGGTTCCAAAACCCTCACCAATGGCGATGCATTTCCATACGCACCTACCCGACGCGCAGTAGCTTTCCAGTCAATAAACCGCAAATCATCTCCTGTGCGATAGTTTCGCAATTCAGCAAACTCTGTACCCATACCCGATTGCCGTTGACGCATGGAACCGGATGATTGTAGTGTCAAACGAATTGAAAGCGATCGCAACCCAATTAAATCTGGATAAACCTTCACCCGCAAACTTTGGGGAATCTTCCAATCATCCCACGCTAAACCCCAAATTCCCAATTGTCGCACCTGAATATCGCCCCAAGAAAACTCTCCTCGCTGTGTTGGGTTAACGGTATAATTTAATTCTTGGCTGCTGTCACTTTCCACAGCAGCGCGGATTGTTGGTGTAGATACGCCAAATCCAGTTGGGTAGTAATCACGGATAATAATTACGGCGCTTGTGTTACTTTTTACCGTTAGCACCACCGGGTTATCGCGTCCGATTGATAGTCGTGGTGGTAAGTCGCGTTTTATTTCTACACGATGACGACGCGATCGCTTACCATCTACAATCATTAACGCCAAAATTATGACATCAAATAGTAAAGTTATGGCGATGCTACTTGATATATTAAAAAACATTGCGATAATTGGAGCGATCGCAATTCCGGAAACTAATAAAATATAAACTCTTCTTGCAGGAACCATAAATTTATTGATGATTCAACTTTTCGGCTTGACAGCTTAAAATTAAATCGAAAATTAAGAGTAAATAAGTCAGTATAACAGTCTTAAATCATTTTGTGAAAGACAATATCCCCAGCTTTATATCCCCGACTTCTTTAAGAAGTCGGGGATATGAGAAAAGCGACATTCATTTATCCAAGATTCATTCCATCAGTTTCGGACACTAATATTTTCCCTTCACCGTTATAAATCCAAACAAAACCTTCTCCACCTCCTTTACCAAAATGACCTAATTTTCGGTAATCTTCTTCAATACCATTTGTAAATCCTTTAACCATGTCATAATCAGCAATTAAAGTTTCACCTTTCTTGAGTTCAATAATTTTAGTTGGTGCAATTGTACCGAGAATAACTTTAGCTTCTTGCCCTGATAAAGCTTTAACAGCAATTCTCCATCTACCATCAGTAGAACCAGACATTTGGCGAAATTTTAATCTTTTTGTACCGATAACTACATTGTCCGAACAAAATTGAAATATACCATCATCAAATTCCCATTGTTCTTGTTCTGACAAATCAATAGATGTGTAATGTAAAAAAGCTCCTTTTTGTTGAGGTTCAAGGTACACCCTACCAGTACCTTTATAAACAGGAGCGTTGTAATCAACTTCTGTTGTCAAAGATATCCATATATCTTTGAGACGACTATCAGTTTTATAAATACCATAATTTAATTTTCCCACACACCTGTGTAACGAACCTTTTTGAATTACGACTCCAGAATTTTCTAAGTTAATTTCCATTTGCTGAACAAATGGAATATTTTTGGTGGGATGATAATATTTGTTAGTTTCTTTATTGATGTTGTTTTGTAGATACCATAAATCAGTTGGTTCTAGAATCTTGACTTCGTGTCGCATAAGTTTTATCTCATTTACTTAAATCAATTGAGTATAAATTATAAATTCTCAAGTGACAACATCTTAATTTAAAGCGTTACTGAATTAAGTCGTGAAATCCCTAATTTATCCTAGAGACCTTCCGACGGAACGTCTATACTTTTTTCACCTTGGTACTGATACCTTATTAATTATTGAGGCGATCGCTGCATCAATTTGCAAACCATCCAGCATTGCTTCTGGCTTCAAAATGAGGCGATGACGCAGCAAAGGTGCTGCAACTGCTTTAACATCATCTGGGGTGACAAAATCCCTCCCAGCTAACCACGCTGCCGCTTGAGATGTCTGCAACCAAGCACCGGTAGCGCGAGGAGATGCACCCAAAGCTAAATCGGGATGTTGACGCGACGCTTTAACTAACGCTAAAAGATAATCAACGATCGCTTCCGATACTTTAACTTCTTTTACCGCTTGTCGCGCCTCTAAAATTTCCCCTACCGTTGCGACTGATTTTAAACGTGCAATATCCAAGCGTCGTGCTGCAAAACCCGCTTGACGATTCAGCAACATTTGCTTTTCTGCCGCTTGATCCGGATAATCTACCACCAACTTAAACAAAAACCTGTCTAATTGCGCTTCTGGCAAAGGATAAGTTCCCTCAAATTCTAAAGAATTTTGGGTTGCAATTACCCAAAATAAATCTGGCAAAGGCAAACTTTCACCATCCAACGTTACCTGCATTTCTTCCATTGCTTCGAGTAACGCTGCTTGTGTTTTTGGAGGAGTGCGATTAATTTCGTCGGCTAATAGCATCTCTGTAAATACTGGTCCCTTTTTGAGGGTAAAATTGCGACTATTTAAGTCAAAAATATTTGTACCAGTAATATCTGATGGTAAAACATCGGGGGTTAGTTGAATTCGGCGAAAGTCGGCTTTAATCAATTGTGCTAGCACTTTCACTAAAAGCGTTTTTCCAGTTCCGGGTACTCCTTCTAAAATTATGTGTCCACCCGCTAGCAGTGCTATTAATATCTGCTGTATTAGGATAGATTGTCCGACAATTATACGATTTAATCCTTGATCGAGGCGAGTTAAGACAGGATGATTATTCATATTATTAATTTTGGCGTTGCATAATCTTGCGATGAATCGTAGAGACGTTCCGGCGGAACGTCTCTACAATGTGTAAAATTAATCAACATGTATTGTCAAATCATCCTCCAATATGCAACGCCTTAATTTTTAATTCTCCGAAGGCTTTGCCATTTGCCCAACCAGCTTATCAAGTCTCGCTCACTCATGGGTTGTTGTCGAGATTGTACTTTCAATACTGCTTTCAGTTCTGCGGCAGTCGCACCTGTTTTCTCCACCCAAGCGTCTATCAAAGTTTGATGTTCCATAAGCACTTGCCCTAATCCTAAGGCTTTTTGCAGTTGCAGTTGTTCTTGTTTGCCTACCATCTCCACAACAAAGTCGTTTTTATCGGCTTTTTGCAAGACTCCTGCTAAAGCTTGGATGTATGCTTGGCTATTGTTAATCTCTGGTGTTTCTAAAGTTTCTGACTTACCAAAGCGGCGATTTTGTGCCCAAATTAACACCCCAAAAACGGCGATCGCTTGCACTAACATCGGTAATAAAGGAGTTTTCGTCAAATAACTAAATAAGTTTCCTTCACCTTCACTCTTTCTGACGCTGGCATCTTTGTAGCCGTGTATATATTCATCTACAAATAGTATGTTACCTTTATTGCTCACCAAATCAGCTAAATACTGGAAATTACTTAAATTATCTTGATAAGCATTAGCGGCTAAATAAGGAGTAGTCGCAAAAATCGCTTTTCCTTTACCGTATTGCTTTTGCCAGACTACAGCACCAAAGCGATCGCCTAAATCAACTTCTTCCCCTTCTTCCAATTGCCGCCGCCTTCCGGTATCAATCTTAACATCACCAAACGGTGATTTTTGTAGTGTGCGAAAGTCGGCTGCTGTAACATCCTCCCGCACACCTAAAATTACCGAATTATTGCCTTTTTCTAACCATTTTTGCTCTTGAGGCAAAATAATAGGTGTGTTCAAGTAGCTGTTTACCTGTAAAAGCGTGACAGGACTTGTTTGTGTCTCTAATTCCTTAAAAGGCTTTTGCCAGCGTTCGATAGAATGCCGCTGTTGCATAAAAGCATACCACGCCCCATAGCCATCAGGAGCGCGGTTATAAGTAGAACCAATATTAACTTTACTATTGTTGGGAGCAGCGATTAAACTAATTAAAATTATGACCGCCAATGCGATCGCTCCAAACCAAACAACGCGATTTGAGCGTTTCATATTTAATAGAAGACAGGAAAACAGGCTAATAGCTAATCATAAGAGGACAATTACCCATTAGCAATTTCCCGATATGCTTCCCGACACTGCTGATAATTTTCGCTGGATATTTCAGTATTACCAAAGCATAATTGCTCGTGGGTGGTGATCAAAGTTTCATAAGGTTGCATCGGAGTAGCTTTATATTGTAATAATTGCAGATATTCTCCATCAGTGCGGCTGAATTTGTGAGGCGCGATGGTAGTATCATGCAAGTGTTGCAACATCGCCAAATAAAGACAACGGCAAGCTTCACGGTAATTATTTTGATGATAGAGTTCTTGCGATCGCGCTAACCACCCAGACACTGATAACTCACTGTCGCCGATTTTTACCTGAGAATTAGCAATATTTCTAGCTTTAAGCCTTGCATACAAATAAGGGCTAAATACTCTAAACAATCGCAAACCTAACCAAATTAAAAACAAAGCTAGTAAAAGCCAAAAAACAAAGTTCAGCAACTTACCCAGCCAAGAATTATCAATCGACCATCCGTCAGGCAATTGTGGAAAATCCAGCTTCAAGCGAGACAATTGGTACTCCACCCATTCTCCCACCTGTTGCCGCAACACAGACAACTGCCAACTCCAACTTGTTTTTTCAAACATATTCTGCTTTACATAAGGGGAATGGGGGGAGATGGGAGACAAGGAGACAAGGGGACAGGGGGGACAGGGGGAAAGGGGGACAGGGAGTGAGTGTTGACTCCTGACTCCTGACTCCTAACTCCTGCCTCCTGACTCCTAACTCCTAACTCCTAACTCCTAACTCCTAACTCCTAACTCCTGACTCTTGCTTGTTTTGTTGTATGGTTATCCAGCCTATGGCAACAAGAAGCGCACCAAGGGCAAGAACTCCCAAATCCCAGGCTAACTGATTCGGACCTGGTTTAACATGATGGATACCGAGAATTTGATGATCGATTAATCCTTCAACAACGTCGAATAACCCAAAACCGATGAGCAAAGATGCGAAAAAGGTTTTTGATGACCAACGAACATCATCGCGTCCTCCGGCACGCCATAGCAATACTATTCCAATGGCAGTCATCACCCAGTCTAATGCGTGAAACAATCCATCCCAAACCATGTTTAAATCTATATTGGAGATAGTTGTCAGCGGTCGAACATTACTGAGCATGTGATGCCACTGAAGAATCTGATGTAGGACGATGCCATCAAAAAATCCTCCCAGACCGATACCAAGGACAATCCCGGCTGTAATTACAGGTGATTGTCGGTTGCTTGTCTCACTATGAGCCACAATATCAAACCTTATAGACAGACTTGGTAACACAATAGAACTGTCTTTAGATAGATTTCCTCTGCCCAGAGGCAAGTACTGCTCTTTAATTTAAATTAAGTACCTGATACTCTGCATCTACAGGCATGATGGAAATTGATACATAATCATAGCAATTTTCAAATGACTATTTACTTTTACAAGGTTTGGGAGCCTTACGGCTGTTTTTCTAACTTTTCTCCCCACGGAATCGAAATCCGGGGTACTTACTGGTCAACGGTCGAGCATTATTATCAAGCGCAAAAGTTTGTCGGCAGCGTGGATGCAGTGATTATACCTATAATTTATGCTGCCGAGACGCCAGAACAAGCTGCTGCCTTGGGACGCTGTAGCAGCCGTAAACTTCGTTGTGATTGGGATGCGGTGAAAACTGAAGTTATGAAAGAAGCTGTACTGAAAAAGTTTCTCACTCATGCGGAAATTAGAGAAACTCTGTTAACTACAGGCGATAATTTACTTGTAGAAAATTCACCTAACGATTATTTCTGGGGCTGTGGTGCAGATAAAACTGGTGAAAACTATCTAGGTAAAATCCTGATGAATGTGCGTGAAGAAATCCGCAATTTATTGTGTCGTTGTCAGTAATTTCCGAAGAGATCAATCATACTTTTTAACAAAAATATAATTACCTTAATTGTTAGGGGGGAATAATTACTTTCCCCTACTAATATTTAACTAAATTAGTTATATTTACGGGTTTTTTGCGGGAAAAAATTTCTGATTACTGAAAATATTAATTTTCAAACAATAATAATAAAGTTAATCGTCTTCGAGGCTACATTTAAGTTTGACATCATATAATTAAGAAGATTTTTATACTTTTGAACGAGTCTATATAAGAAATGTCATCTACGGATAAATCCACTAATTTACAGCAAAATTTTGACCAAGAAAATTTATTGCACCGAATGACAAACCGGATTAGGCGATCGCTTGATCTGCAAGAGGTACTAGCGACTACCGTTGAAGAAGTTCGTTCATTTTTAAGAACAGACCGAGTAAAGGTGTATCGGTTTGATGCTGATGACAACGGTGAAGTCATTGCCGAATCTATACACCAGCAGCGCTTACCGTCGCTATTGGGGTTACACTTTCCCGCAAGTGATATTCCACCAGAAGCGAGAGAATTGTTTCTTTCTGCACGACAACGTTCAATTGTGGATGTGCCGAAGGGAGAAATTGGGCTATCGCCGCTACAATCATCGATAACTGGCAAATCGCTACAAACCGAGAATATCGACTATCGACACGTAGACCCGTGCCATATTCAATACTTAATGGCAATGGGAGTGCAGTCTTCGCTGGTACTACCAATAATACATGAAGACTTAACACAAGAAGCATTGCCACAACTGTGGGGCTTGTTGATATCGCACCACAGTACACCGCGAACAATTTTGAAGCGGGAGTTGAAAGTATTGCAGCAAGTTGCCGATCAGGTTGCGATCGCGATCGCTCAAAGTAACTTACTCACCCACGCTCGTGCCAAACAACAGCGAGAAGCGATCGTGAATCGAGTTACCACTTTGTTGCATACACTACCCACCATCCAAGTGCAGGCAGCGCTAGAAACCGTCATTACTACCTTCGATGGGGCAGGTGGCAGACTTTACATTGAGCAGAGTGAAGAATTATACACTTGGGGCGACCAGCCGCAACTGCTCAACAAATTAGAAAACAGCTTGATCGAACAGCATCCCGTCTGGCAAAATTGGCTAACTAAATCCCAAAACGGCGAAATATTGGCGATTGCCAACCTTTACAAAGAACCGCGTTTGCGAGTTTTATCTGCTGCCTTTCGCTCTACTCAGATTCGCGGACTTCTATTAATTCCCTTGCGTTATCGCCAAAACTTTATCGGTGTTTTAAGTATTTTCCGCAATGAATTTGATACAGAAATTCTTTGGGCAGGACACCGCGACCAAAACCAGCAACAATTGCTACCTCAGATTTCCTTTGATGTTTTCAGAGACCAAAAAAAAGGGCAAGCACCTGAGTGGAAAGCTGAAGAAATCGAATTAGCGCAAGCTTTATCTCATCAGTTTTCAATGGCAATTCAGCAGCACCAAACCTACCAACAAGTACAATCACTTAATGTTAACTTGAAACGCCAAGTGCAGGAGCAAACTGCTGAATTACAAAAATCATTGCAACTTGCCAAAGCACTCAAGCATATTACAGACCAAATCCGTGCCACACTCGACTTCAAGACAATTCTGCAAACTATTGTGCGGGAAGTCCGCAAGCTGCTAGTTACAGACCGGGTGCTAATTTATCAGCTTCTAGACAGTAATAACGGTAAGGTAATTGTAGAAGATGTCAACCACATTTGGCAGTCTATTTTGGATGTGGAAATGCCATCAGAATGCTTTCCTGATGAGTATGCCCGTCTTTACTTGCGGGGAAGAGTAAGAGCAATTAACAATGTGTCAGCGGCTTCTTTAAGTGCTTGCCATCAAGAATTCTTGCAGTGTATGCAAGTGCAAGCAAACTTAATTGTACCAATTAAGATGGGGACGCAACTTTGGGGCTTACTCGTTGCCCATCAGTGTAATGCTCCTAGAAATTGGCAAGATGCAGAAATAGAACTATTACAACAACTGGGAGATCAAGCAGTGATCGCAATTGGGCAAGCACAACTTTATGAACAAAGCCGTAGCGCCGAAGTTCAAGCCAGAGCTAAAACTGTAGAGTTAGAGCAGACATTGGATGAACTGAAACACACTCAGACACAACTGATTCAAACCGAAAAAATGTCTAGCTTAGGGCAATTAGTAGCGGGTGTAGCACACGAAATTAACAACCCTGTTAACTTTATCTTTGGCAATCTTGCTCATGCTACCGAATATACCACAGACTTGCTAGAACTGATAAGTTTGTATCAGTTGCACTATCCTCAAATTAACAAAGAAATTGATTCTAAAGCCAAAGAGATGGATTTAGAATTTCTGGCAGAAGACCTCCCAAAAATTATGTCATCAATGCAAATTGGCGCAGAACGCATCTGCTCAATAGTGCTGTCTTTACGCAATTTTTCGCGACTAGACCATTCGGAAATGAAGCCGGTTAATTTGCATGAAGGCATAGATAGTACTTTATTAATTTTGCAACATCGGCTGAAAGCAAATGCTGATTTTTCTGGCGTTGAGGTAATCAAAAATTATCAGGAATTGCCACTAGTAGAATGCTATGCCGGACAGATGAATCAAGTATTCATGAATATCCTCAGCAATGCCATTGATGCTTTAGTAGACAATAATAGAGAATCAAGAGAAATGCAAGTAGAGGAAATCTCCGTTATGAAGTTCGGGGAAATAGGACATGAAAATAGTTCACCATTTCTAAGTAACACAATTCGGATTTCTACTAAACTTTTGCCAGAGAAATCTCATGTAGTAATTTGCATTGGCGACAATGGTTCAGGAATGAGTGAAGATGTAAAAAAGCGGATTTTTGACCCATTTTTCACAACCAAACCTGTAGGTAAAGGTACGGGATTAGGACTAGCAATCAGTTACCAGATTATAGTGCAAAAGCATGGTGGCATGATGAAGTGTATCTCAGAACCAGGCAAAGGCACAGAATTCTGGATTGAAATTCCCCTTCAGCAAACTTGATAAAATACTCAATGCCCAATCCCTTACCTACTTAATTATTGCCCTAAATAAGCTTGTAAAACTTTCGCATTGCTTTGAATTTCCGCTGGAGTACCATCTGCGAGATTTTGTCCTTCAGCGAGAACCCAAACGCGATCGCACAACGACATGATTACATCCATATTGTGTTCGATAATCAGAAATGTCATGCCTTCTTCGCGATTCCAAGTGATAATGCGATCGCATATATCATCAATCAATTTCGGATTCACCCCCGCAGCCGGTTCATCCAACAAAATCAACTTCGGATTGGTCATCAACGCTCTTGCCATTTCCAACAGCTTGCGTTGTCCCCCAGACAACCCCCCAGCGTAATCTTGGGCTTTGGCAGCTAATCCCACTTTTTCTAACAAAAACATCGCTTTTTCGCGCAGTTCTTTTTCTTCCTTCACGACTACGTGCGGTTGTAACTGTACTTGCCAGAAGTTCTCACCAGTTTGTTTTTGCGCTGCCAAAACCACGTTTTCTAACACCGACAACCGCGAAAGCGTCCGCGCTACCTGAAAGGTGCGAATCAAGCCTTGCTGGGCGATTTTGTGGGGTTGTAGCTGCTGAATTTGTTCCCCATCAAAAACCACTCGTCCCTTGTCTGGACGGATGAAGTTAGAAAGTAAGTTAAATAAAGTCGTTTTACCCGCACCATTGGGACCAATCAACCCGGTAATGCTGCCTTTTTTAACTTGGATTTCTGCATCATTTACAGCTTTAATTCCACCAAAGCTTTTCGCAAGTCCACTTGCTGCTAATAGGGGTAATTCTGAAGATTGATTATTTGCCAAGGGTAAGTTCCTCCTTTTTCCCTAAGATACCTTGAGGACGCCAAACCATCAGTACAATCAAAATTAAACCAATTATCATGATGCGAAATGCACCCGCTTGTTCAGTGCTGAGACTGGGGAAAATGTCATCCAAGTATTCACGGGTAAGGGTATCGTAAGCAAAGTAAATTACAGCACCTAAAATCGTACCGATATTATTACCACTCCCACCGAGAATTACCATAATCCAGCAGTCAAAGGTTAGCTGTGGTTGGAAATTATCAGGGTAAATAGCGCTGAGTTGCCATGCAAAGAAAGCACCAGCAATACCAGCGATCGCACCACCGAGCATTAAAGATTGTAGTTTATACCAAAAGACATTTTTACCCAAAGCCTTGGGAATTTCTTCATCTTCGCGAATCGCTTTGAGAATTCTACCCCAAGGCGATCGCACTAAAACTTGCAAGCGCCAAAATACCAAAGCTAATACTAGCAGCGACGACAGCATCAAACCAGCTTTGGGGTTGTAATCATATAAAGCGATCGCTCCAGAAATATAAATAGCGATCGTCAACAGTGCAAATAAAATTCCTACTCCTAAGTGTGTAGCAAATTCTTGCTTGCTACCTAACTTTTTCGTAGTGCGAATCCAACGCCATAACGAATATAAAGTTATACCACCCAACAGCGTCAGTAACCCAATCATGATTAATCTGACAATCAAATTAGGCGTTGTAGATAAAGGTATAGCATAACTTTGCACCCCAAACGCCCCAGATATCCAAGTCTCACCCACAGGTAGTTCTTGGTTATTCACCACCAGCCGAACCAATTCCCCAACACCGATAGTCACAATTGACAGGTAATCTTCCCGCAACCGCAGAGTTGAGAAACCAATTACCAAACCTAACAAAGCCGCCAAAATTCCCCCAATTAGCGCCGAAATCAACAGCGGAACCCCCTTTAAGCTTAACAACACAGTTGTATAAGCTCCCAAAGTCATAAAGGCAACATGTCCAAAGTTAATTAACCCCGTAAACCCCCACTGCAAATTCAGTCCCAAAGCGAACAAAGCAAAAATAGACGTAGAAATTGCCAAGAAAATAAGATAATCAGCCATAGTTATTAGTTATTAATCATGAGTCATTAGTCAAGAGTCATTAGTCAAGAGTTCCTTTGTCCCCCCACCTCCGTTAACCATTGGTATTTTGTGGGAACAATATTACAGTGTTGTGCCCCATAATTAATATATGAACTTGCTGCGAATCAGAATACATCATTTAATCGAGCAGTTAGTCGATGATGACCTCCAAGAGATTTGGAGCGTTATCTACGGTTTATACTGTGACTATTACATGCTCAAAGCCATAGAAGAAGTCAAGCGATCGCAGCAACCGTGGGATACTTTAACTCATGATGAGGCGCTGCGTCTGTTAATGTTTTTCTAAATCAGCCAGCGTTTTCGTGTTTTGTGTCGGTAAGGAGTCAAATTTGGTTAAGGTGATGCTTGCTGTGAATCGGGAAGTCCGCTATGCAAAGTCTTTTTTAATAGATTTGAAAAATTTAGAACCGGCTGCCTACCAGCGGGTGTATAATTTTGTCTTTATTGAGTTTGTTGACAAGTCGCCGCTGCATAACTTACCAGAATTGCGGCAGCTAGACACCGAGGGCATTTTTCACCGCTTCACCCTAGATAATTATCTCATAGCCATAGAAATTAAGGGTCAAATCGTCAAATTTTTGCGAGTTATACCTATGCCAGATGTTTAAATTAAATGGGGACTAGGGATTAGGGACTAGGGGATGGGGGATAGGGGGAAAAGAATTGCTCTTTTTGTCTCCCCACACCACGCTTCCCCCAACACTTAAAACTGTATAAGGCTGTGCAGGGATCGCTCTTGGCTTAAACTAAACTTGTTTGTGAAAATCACTTAACTAGAGATTTCCTATGGAAGCTACCGCACTTTGGCAACGATACCAAGATTGGTTATATTTCCACGAAGGACTAGGATTTTATCTAGATATCAGTCGAATGCGCTTTGATGATGCCTTTGTAGAGTCGTTGCAGCCGAAGTTTGACAAAGCGTTTGTCGATATGGCTCAACTGGAGAAGGGAGCGATCGCCAATCCAGACGAAAATCGTATGGTAGGACATTACTGGCTGCGAAATCATACTTTAGCACCTACTCCAGAACTTCAAGACGAAATTGCCAACACCCTAGAACAAATCCAAGTATTCGCCGAAAAAGTCAAAACAGGTGGGATTCATCCTCCTAGGGCACAACGCTTTACTGATATTATCTCCATCGGTATTGGTGGATCTGCCCTGGGACCTGAATTTGTCGCAGAAGCTCTTGCCCCGGATTTTCCACCCCTCAAAATCCACTTTATCGACAATACCGATCCCGCAGGCATCGATCGCATTTTGACTCATTTGCGAAACAGCCTTGCCAGCACTTTGGTGTTAGTTATCTCCAAATCTGGGGGAACACCGGAACCGCGCAACGGTATGATTGAAGTGAAAAAAGCTTACGCCGGACAGAATTTAGACTTTGCGAATTATGCGGTAGCTATCACCAGTGCCGATAGCAACCTTGATAAATTGGCAAAATCTGAAGGCTGGATAGCAACCTTTCCCATGTACGACTGGGTAGGAGGACGCACCTCTGAATTGTCTGCCGTGGGGCTAGTACCTGCCGCATTACAAGGCATCGAGGTTGGCGAGATGCTAGAAGGTGCGAAAGAAATGGACGACGCCACACGCATTAACGATGTCAAACAGAACCCAGCAGCCTTGTTAGCTTTATCTTGGTACTATGCTGGCAACGGACGCGGCGAAAAAGACATGGTTATCCTACCTTACAAAGACAGTTTATGTCTATTCAGCCGCTATTTGCAACAGCTGGTGATGGAATCTTTGGGCAAAGAAAAAGACTTAGACGGCAAAACTGTTCATCAAGGCATCGCCGTTTATGGTAATAAAGGCTCAACTGACCAACACGCTTACGTGCAACAATTGCGCGATGGTGTGGCGAATTTCTTTGCCACCTTCATCGAAGTATTGGAAGATCGTAACGGTGCATCTCCAGAAATAGATCCTGGAGTCACATCAGGGGATTATCTTTCTGGTTTTCTCCAAGGAACCCGACGAGCGCTTTATGAAAATCACCGCGATTCGATTACAGTCACCATTCCTCAAGTTAATCCTCGCACTGTAGGGGCGTTGATTGCTTTATACGAACGGGCTGTTGGGTTTTATGGCAATTTAGTCAACATTAATGCATACCATCAACCAGGTGTAGAAGCTGGTAAAAAAGCCGCAGCTACTATTCTAGATTTGCAAAAACAAGTCGTGGAAGTGCTGCAAACCGAAAAAACTCCCCTTTCTTTGCAGGAAATTGCCGAAAAAGCCAACGCATCCGACCAAATTGAGCCAATTTACAAAATTGTGCGTCATCTTGCCGCTAATCAGCGCGGTGTCGTGTTGCACGGTCATCCTGGGGAACCCGGTAGTTTGAAAGTTTCTCTCAACTGAGCGGTGTAGCACTTTAAGCACATTTTGCCAACTTTTGTTGCACAAGCAACAATTTTTTATTTTTGGGCATCCTAGATTGAAGAGACTTCAATTTTTAGGATGCTTTTTTTAGGATATGAAAAACGCGCGATCGCTCGAAATCCGTCCCCTAGAATCTATCAAAGGAGGGATGACTCACTTTTTTACTCCCCAAGCCAGTCATGAAACAATGCTGGTGCAGATTCCCCCAAATACAATAGATGATTTGTTTGTTCATAAATCGCAAACAGACCAGTTATTACTAGTTAAAGGTGAGTTTGTTTTAGTAACTTTAATTAACAAGAAATACCAATATCTTGCTTTAAGTGAAGATTACCCAGCCGTAGTAACAATTCCACCCGGAGTCTTGCACGGAGCAATTAACTTAAGTTCCGAATCATGCGTTCTAGTGAATGCAGTATTGCGTCACAGACCAACCCAAGAGCGAGATTATGTTACTCGTGGACGACCATTTCCTTATGATTTAGCAGCAGCAGAAGCCGCTTTAAAGCAACTGCATACAACACAGAAACAACCTGTATAAAGTAAGATTCCCGACTTATTGAAGAAGTCGGGAATCTGAGCCTATCGATTTTTTCACATAATCTATTGATACTATGAAAAGAATATCAATAGATAGACTTCAAACTATGACTGAATCAACACCAAAACCTGTGGTACGCAGAGGCAGAATATTTCCCGAAATTACCATATCACCAGAAGAACTAGCCAAACGTAAAGCCGAAAAAGAAGTATTTCATCAACGTTGTCGGGCAATTTTTGAACGAGTGCGTCCCCAATTCATCGATAAACATTATGGCTGGTATATTGCTGTCGAGCCAGATAGTGGTGATTACTTTATTGATGCAGATAATATGCAAGCTCACAAAAAAGCCCGCGAGAAGTATCCAAATGCTGACCACTGCGTTTTTTGCTTGAATGAAACTGGAGCCACTGGCACCATATGATACAGGGTACATTTGGTGAGAGGGGTCAGTTGTTTTTTGAAATTGAATTAATTACTGCTGATAATTTAAATCTGCCTGTAGATGCGATGTTAGATACTGGTTTCACAGGCTTTATCGCAATGAATAAACAAGATTTAGACGGTCTTGATTGGACTTATATTGGTCGAGATGAACTGCGAACCGCACAAGGGGAAAGTCTTTTTGAAATTTATTCAGGTAAGATACTTTTGGATGAACAAGAGTATGAAATTCCGGTTTTTGCCGGAGATGAAATTACAGAAATATTGTTAGGTTCAGAGTGGTTAAAAAATCTGCCGTTGGTGGTGAATTATCAAGCTGGAATATTGACGCTGGGATAATTTTTAGCTAGTTGGTAAGTCGCGGAGAAAATAAAAGCGATCGCTTCTCCAATCGTTGCCTTTAATTCGTCCCAAATAGCCTGTTAATGGTGATGAAAGCTCAATCACTAAATCATGTGCAGCTTCATCTTCTAGCTTTAATGTTTGCTCTTTTGCAAAGACTGCATTATATTGAACCCGAATTTCGACAGTTTCATATCCGCGTTCAGATTCACCAAGTTCTTTGACTGCTTTAATAACGTGCGATCGCAGTTTAATATTTTGCAAAATATTATTAATATAATTATTGATCTTACTATCTGCATTATCGCCAAATGGCTTTTTTTCTAAACATTGCTTAAGTTCTAATAAATCTATAGAACCTGGGTAATTATGCTTGAGTTCAACTAATGTTTGTAAAGTTTCTGGACGAATAACATTTATTTCGTTATTTACAGTCGTTAGTAATGCGTGTTCGTTTAATTCACCAGCAGCCATAATTATTTTGATACAATTTTTATATTGTTGTTGCAGATTTTTATAGCCCAACTTAATAAGTTGTGCTGCTGTACCATCGGTAACTTTTTCTGTTTTAGTAGCTTTACATTCACCAACTACAGGGTACGGGGATTCGCAATAGAAGTCTAAACCTCCAGAACCTCCTAATTTTTCAGGGTCTAGATTGGCTTTAGGATTAGTATTAGAACAAGAAAATCCTAATTTTATAAAGCTTTTACGTACTAGTCTTTCAAATTCATTCCCATCACTAGAATTGCCAACTTGAGCAATGTCATTTATCCAGTCTAGAGTTGTATCTGGTTTTTCGGTAGGTGGAACGCTAAACCAACCTAAGAATTGGTTAATATCGTGATTTAGGCGTTGAACATCTGGATTTTTATCTGAAATCTGCTCACATTGAAACTGCAAAGCTTCTATGTCTCTATAGGGATAAACATTTCCAGTTAACAATAGAGTTTTACGCTTATTGAAATTAGCCTCATAAACTACTGGAATATCCCTATCACTTGCTGTAGTTATCAAATCCTCAGATTTAGACCAGTAAAATGCACCAGGCTCTGGTGGCACGTTAACTATACAATAATTAGATAGTCGATAAACCCTCAACATCAACAGCTTAAGAACTTGGTACTGTTCAAACATATGTTCCAAAGCACTCAAGTTCCAAATGGTTGATTGTGCAATTTTAGGTAAGAGATGCTTTTGCTCAGGATTAATACGCCAGTGATATTCACAACGCGCCCAAGCTTTCAGATGAATGGGGAATGTTGTATATTTACCTAATGCAATTTTAGCGTTAGTTAAATATTCAGGCTGATAATATTGCTCCGGGCTTAGGTTATATGGTAGCTTTTGACTGGGATATAGCCAAAATGCATTGCCTTCCTTTTGAGATTGATTGAAAGGTACTGCAATTAACTTCCCCAAAGTGAGCATTTCTACATCAAAAGCTGGGAGTTGAATTCCATTAATTATTTGAATACTCATCTCACACTGGCGCACTCAGAATCTCACAAATTAATAAATTATCGGCACTTAAGCGCGAATCTTTAACAAATTTAGTTACTTCCTCTTTGGTAAAACCGTAATTCTCAGCCTGTTCGTAGATTGTTTGAATTGCAACTAGAGG
>JBPCQW010000365.1:0-9173 GCA_050997715.1 Hassallia sp. | reverse complement strand
TTAGAAGAAGTAGAAGATGCCGAAAAATTAGATTTAGTATTAGAAATATTAGTGCGTTCCGGGTTAGTAGTTTTATTTCCTGATGTTCCGGAACGCTATCAACTAATTCATGATTATTTAGTAGATTTGATTCGTCACCTGCAACAACAAGAATCAAGCTTGCAGATTCAATTAAATCAATTACGCAGCAAAGTAGAACAAAGTCAAAGTGAAATTGAGCGATTAAATAGCGAACTACGACAAAACAAGCAGCAAGCAAAATTGGTAGGTAGCCATTTGCAGCAAGGATTAGATTTACTCAGCGAGTTGAAAGAGTTACGCAAGCGTGAAGAAATGAGTCGCGTAGAAATTGAGCAGTTGCAAGCTGAGTTAAAGGAAAAAGAATTAAAAACTCAATTAGCAGAAAGTAAAGAAAAACAAAAGCAAAGTGAAGTACGAGTAAATGTCACTCTCAAATTTGCTCTTGCTGTTTCCATCACAGCGATTGTAGGTTTAACAGCTTCGATTTTGAGTGCAGCAAATAGCGAAATTAAAACCATCAGTGCATACAGTGAAGCGCTGTTTGCGTCCGAAAAAGGTATTGATGCAATAAAAGAAGGTTTAAAAGCAGGGAAAAAACTCCAAAAGGCAGTTTGGGTAGATTCTGATACCAGAGAACAAGCGAAAACAGCACTCTACCAGGCAGTTTATGAGGTGAGAGAGTATAATCGCTTAGAAAAGCATTTATCAGGAGTAAATAGCGTTACATTCAGCCGTGATGGTAAGTTTATTGCTTCTGCTAGCGCCGATAGTAAGATTATCCTTTGGCATCCTGATGGCAGTTTCTGGAAAAACTTAACAGGACATGAGGATGTAGTCAATAGTGTTAGTTTTAGTCCTGACGGTCAAATAATTGCTTCTGCTAGTCAAGATAAAACAGTCAAACTTTGGAGTCTAAACGCAAAACAGCCGATAACTTTATCGGGACATCAAGATGTAGTCAATAGTGCCATATTCAGCCCTGATGGTAAGTTTATTGCTTCTGCAAGTAAAGACAAAACTATCAAACTTTGGAGTCGAGACGGTAAGCTGTTAAGAACTTTTACCGGACATGAAAAACCTGTTTTAGATGTAGCTTGGTCGCCCGATGGTCAAATAATAGCATCTGCAAGTGCTGACAAAACTATCAGATTGTGGACTATAGACGGTAAGCTAATAAAAAGCTTGCCTGGACATAAGGATGCAGTTAAAAGCCTCGCTTGGTCGCCTGATGGTAAAACTCTCGCTTCTGGTAGTTTAGACAGAACTATTAATCTCTGGAATCGAGAGGGGATGCTGCGAAAAACTTTGTCGGGACATACTCGTGGAGTCATTAGCGTTACATTTACCCATGATGGTAAAGTTATTGCCTCTGCTAGTAGCGACGAGACGATCAAACTCTGGACTTCTCAGGGTATGCAGTTAGGAACCTTGAGAGGACATAATGATTGGGTTAATAGCGTTACATTTAGCCGCGACGATCGCACTATTGCTTCTGCTAGTCGAGACAAAACTATCAGACTTTGGCACTGGGACGATTTGCGCCAAGGAAACCTGAAAACTGAGAATGATTCGATCGCTAACATCAGTTTCAGTCCTGATGGTAACACGATCGCTGGCGCAAATCCAGACAAAACCGTAAAACTCTGGCATCGCGATGGTACACCGATTCGCACAATGATTGGGCATAAAGGTGGAGTTTGGGGTGTGAGTTTTAGCCCTGATGGTAGCGCGATCGCATCAGCTAGTTTTGATAAAACGGTGAAAATTTGGAGTCTCGACGGTAAACTACTCAACACCTTGACCGGACATACTGATGGGGTTTTTGGTGTCGCTTGGTCGTTTGATGGTCAGATTCTTGCTTCCGCTAGTAAGGATAAAACAGTCAAGCTTTGGAATCGTGATGGTAAACTGCTAAAAACCTTACGCGACCATGAAGATGAAGTAAATTGGGTTAGCTTCAGTCCCGATGGTAAGTTGCTTGCATCCGCTTCTAATGACAATACGGTGAAACTCTGGAACCGTGATGGTGTCTTGATCAAAACTTTATCCGGACATGAGGATAACGTCAATTGGGTCAGCTTCAGTCCTGATGGTCAATTACTCGCATCAGCTTCTGACGACAACACTGTGAGGCTATGGCGCCGAGATGGTACTTTATTTAAAAAGTTTGAGGGGAGTGGCGATCAGTTTAAAAGCGTCAGTTTTAGCCGCGACGGTAAGACTTTGGCAGGGTCTACCGATGATAATATCAAACTTTGGAATCGAAATGGCACTTTGCTGATCGCTTTGAAAGCACATAATGAAAAGTTCAGCAGTGCAATTTTCAGTCCAGATGGACGACAGCTAGCGATTGGTAGTACCAAAGGTAGGTTGATTCTCCGGAATTTGGCAGATATCAAATTAGAGAATTTACTGTCACGAAGTTGCGATTTGCTACACGACTATCTCAAGACTAACCCGAAAGTGACAAAAAGCGATCGCGCTTTATGTCCTCGTTCGTGAGATCGAAAAGTGGGTCAGCGATGACTTTATACAATCGGAATTTTGCCAAGGAATTTTGTACCTAAATAAACCCGTCGAACTCACGTTAATGCTGCATCATAATCTAGGTAGGTTTTTATCCAAAAAATCAAATAAGGATATGCCAACGCAAGAACAAATTGAAGCCTGTTTCATTCTCAGCTACAGATTAACTAAAATGTATGTACCAATATATCTAGTAACTGTAGATAGCCGTACAAAAGACGTATTTATTTTGGCTGGAGAAGAAACAGAAATCGTCATTAACATTAACGGATATTGGAGGTATTTATGAGCAAGCTTGATTTTACAACAATGACCCGTCCCCAGTTTCGTCAATATATCCTTGAGCATAGAGAAGATGAAGAAGCGCTTCAAATCTACATTGACAGGTTCCAAAACCCCAATGCCAAAATTTACCCAGCACCAAAGTCGTTAGAAGATTTAGAGAATTTCCCTGAAATTCACCGTGAACACATAAAGCAGCAGCGCAAACAAGGATAAAGCTAACTTACCGCAGGCAGGAGGCACATCTTGCAGGTAGACAAGGGAGACAAGGAGACAAGGAGACAAGGAGAATTTTTGAATAATACTCCCCTTGTCCCCCACTCCCCCACTTCCCTACTTCGGCAATTCCGGGTGTACGGCTGAGTATTTTCTAACTGTGGCAGAAACTTCGGGGTTGTAAAGTCTCAGATAATTCCAGTAGTTACCGAATACTTGACGCACGTAATTTTTGGTTTCGTCAAAGGGAATTGCTTCCACAAATTCATCTGGATCGTCTTTTTGTAAAGTTTGCAGCCATTTGCTGACGTTACCCGGACCTGCATTGTAAGAGGCGATCGCTAACAGCGAGTTATCTTGATATTGCTCGTGCGTATGATCCAAATACCAAGTACCATACATAATGTTTTCACTCGGATTTTCTAAGTCAATTTTTTGACTATCCATCTTGATTTGTGGTGCAATCCATTTGGCAGTACTTGGTAAAACTTGCATCAACCCAGTAGCACCAGCAGAAGATTTAACTTTTGGCTGAAACCGAGACTCTTGACGCATCACAGCAGTCACCAGCAAAGGATTTATTTTCTGCTTTTGCGACCACTTCTCAACCTCGTTGAGATAAGGAAAGGGATAACGAGCTTGCCAGTAGGTAATCTGTTTTTTAAGAGCTTGATACTGAGCTTTTTCTTCTGGTGTTTCTCGGTCTTCTAATTTAGAAATTTTATCAATTCCTAGTTTATTTTCTCCTTGTGCCAGCTGCATCAAACCTTCTGTAAATTGCTCTGCTACGGTTGGTTGCATTTTGTTCACAAATTCTGTTTGCCATTGCAACCAGGCGTCACGGTCTTGACCGAGGAGATATAATTCTTTGAAGGTTTCCGAACCTGCGGGAGGTACTGGACGCCCTGATAAAGCGACTTCTGGGTTTAGCTGCCGGACATTGTTAAAGTTGCCGACATTTAGCCCCAAAATTGCCGCCGATCGCCATGCATAATAAGAGTAAGGATATTGAGCGATCGCATACTCATACGCAGCTTTGGCTTCTTGCTGTTTGCCTAGTAAAGTAGCCCATTTACCCACCCAAAAGCCGGCTCTCGGTGCAAGGATGCTGTCTGGGTTGTTGGTAGTAATTGGTTCTGCCCATTGCCATGCGGCTTTGTAATCTTTGGCTTTGGCTTTATCTTGAGCTATTTTCCAGCGATATTCTGCGGCTTCTTCGGAATTGGCATACTTAGTTATCAGTAATTGCCGCGCTGCCTCTGCTGCTTTTTTATCGCTGTTGTCGAGAATTTTCGCTTTTTCTACGAGTGCTGCACCACCTTTATCTGGAAATTTGGCAATTACCTGGTCAAGATATGGTAAAGCATCTTTAGATGATTTTACCATTTCGGCTTGACGCATCAAAGCACTACCGGTTTCTGTCGCTTCGGGAAATTGCTGTACTACTTGCTGGTAAATAGCTCGCGCTTGCTCGTTTTGTCCACCTACTTGCAATCCCCGTGCCGTGCGGTAGAGGTTACGCGGTGTTTTGGCTGCTTTGGCATAAGCTGTCGCGGCTTTGGTAAATTCGTTGTTTTCCCAGTAAGCTGTACCGATTATTTCCCAATCTTCTGGTTTGAGGGAAGTTTCTGCTTGTACTTGTGTCCGATCTTTAGAGTTACTAACTAGCTGATCCAACACCCCAACTATTCCTGGTTGGTCAAAAGTATATTTTGCCAGGATTAATTGTAATTTGGGCTGATTGGGATTTTGGTCTAACCGCTTGCGAATAATGTCCCAGGTTAATGGATGGGAAGGAAATTGAGCGATCGCTGCTTCTTGGGTTTCCGGTTGGGCAATCAGATACAAAGCTTTGACTGTAGCAGCTTCTTTGGGATACTGCTTAATCGCTTTTCTTCTTATATCTGAGGCATTTCCGTCTTTGCCTAATAAATCCTCTGCTTGTGCCTGTTTCAGCAAAACATAGGGTGCTAGTGATGGATAATCATTTTCCAGTCCTTCGAGTAACGATAGCGCTTTTTTCGCGTCTTTGCTTTCAATCAAATCACTTGCCAAAAGATAACGAGCGCGATTTCTATCTGGCGATTTCGAGTCTTTGGCGATCGCTTCTAGTTTTGCTGCTCGTTGTTGTGGCAATTGTGACACCACCGCTAGCACCACTGATTTAGCTTTGCTTGCTTCAGATATCAGTTCTGGTGGACTTTTGGACAGTTTTATCCATTGTCCCACAGATTTTCCGATCTCCGGAGCGCTAACCATAGCGCCAGCCAAAAAGGCACACAGTCCTGCACCCGCAATTAGCGAAATTTGTCTTTTCTGTAACTTCTTCAGCATTGATACCCGCTGAAAATTTCAGATGAATTTCTTGAAACTTTAGCACTACTAGTGGACAAAATCACCAATTCTTAATTTTTTTAGACTTTTTATTTTGTCTGGTAACTTGTATGTTATTTTTAACCGTATTTATTCAGCTACCAGCGATACAGCATAAAATATTTTGGTTAATTTCTCTAGCTCTTTAGGGAAGATTTAATTTAGCCTTAAGCTTTTGGTTCTGATGTGCGATCGCCATTTTCGCACACTACTTACACAACTACTGTCAATACATCTATCAAAGGTATAGGAATACAGCTATTTAGATATTAGCTAGGTGACAAAATGAGACCACTTAGATGGGGAGATGGGGAGAATTATTTTCCCTGTCTCCCTTGTCTCCCTTGTCCCCCTTGTCCCCTCATCTTTCTTATACACGTTCCGCCACTTTGGGTGTACGTCCTTTCATTCCAATCATCAACTTGAGAGCGAATATTTTTAACAAAGGTACTCTCTGCATAGTTAATAAACCGAAGCGACGAACTAAAACTATTGGTAAGAAGTTGTTAGAAAACACTCGATCTAACAAATCGGTGAAACCTAAAATTGTTAGGTTTTCTAGCTGACGCCAGCTTTGATAGCGTTTGAGGATGCGAATGTCACCGATATCTTTATTTGTCGCTTTCGCTTCTTGTAATATTTGCGCTAAGGCTGCTGCATCACGAATGCCGAGATTTAAACCTTGTCCACCGACGGGATGACAATTATGCGCTGCGTCACCAATTAATGCTAATCTGGGGAGAACGTAGCGCGAGCTTTGCATAAGTTGCACTTGAAAAACAAAGCGCGAGCCTAATAATTCTAACTTACCCATTTGATTGCCATAACGACGGCTTAATTCTGTTAAAAATTGCTCGTCATCTAAGGCACACAAGGCTTTGGCTTCTTCGTGGGGTGCTGTCCAGACAATTCGGCAGCGGTTCCCCGGTAAAGGTAAAATCGCAAACGGACCGCTTGACCAAAATCTTTCGTAAGCGGTTTCGTTATGCGGTTTTTCTGGCTTGACAAATGCGACAATGCATGATTGCCAATATTTCCAGCCATGAGTTTTGATTCCTGCGGCTTCGCGAATACGCGATCGCGCTCCATCAGCCGCAACTAATAATTTACTACGTATTGTCCGCAATTCCCCAGCAATTTTGATATCAATCGCGACTACATTTTGCTGATATTGAGTGTTTACTACTTCCGCCGGACAAAGATAAGTAACATTCGGGCATTGTTTAATAAACTCTTGCAATGGCTGCAACAATGCCTGATGTTCTGCCACATAACCCAAATCTGAAGTTCCGATATCGGTTGTGGCAAATTCTACCACATTTGGGTAATCGGCATCAGAAAGACGAACACGGCGATAAGTAGCGATTTGGGGCAATATTTCCTCCCAAATACCAATTCCTTGGTAAATTAGCGCTGAAAGCATGTGAACCGCGTAAGCTTGTCCTTTCGCTACTGCTGCTGATTCTACTCTCGCTTCAATTAGCAGCACACTCAAGCCGGAATCTTTCAAGGCAGCGGCTAGGGTTAAGCCAATAATTCCACCACCGACAATGACTAAATCATATTCATAGCCCCGGTTTTCTATGGGTGTTTGGGTTGGGGAAATTTGAGTCAGTGCCATTGTTAAGAAAATTTAAAGAAACAATAAGATTATTCATCTTTCTTCATTTTGACAATAATAGCTAGCGCAATCAAGTAGCGATCGCTAAAAATTACAGGTGCAAGTCCTTTAATGCCAGTTTCAAAATAAAAAAAGCCTCGCTGAAGTCAGAAGGCTTCAGCGAGGTTGAATACTTTAATGTGCTTTGGTGAAAACAACGAATAAACTTTTTACTCAGATTAGAGTAACTATAGCAATCCAATTTGAGTAGATAAAAACTAATTTAATACTCAAATAGTCGAACGTAAATATTACGCTTTATTTAAAATTGCTATATTTTGTAGAGATATTGCTTATTTAAGCAAAAAACTATTTATGAGCTTTAGTTGCGCGGTGGTAATGACGTTTATGCATTCCAGTGCGATGAGTATTTTTATGCATTCCAGTCTCCTGAACTTTAGTTGATTTAACAGCAGGAACTGTTTTAGGTGTCATAGCTTGAGATGACTGTGCAGTAATAGCTACAGGTGCAGTGATCGCTAAAAATAAAAGTAAGCCTTTAGTAAAGTTATTCATTTGTAATTCCTGATTTATTAGATGAATGAACCAACAAATTAACTATCTCAAAGTCATGTGTCGGTGTCTTGTTATTCATATGAACTTTTTATGAAGATTTTTGTGGAAATTAGTATCTACTAAAAAAGAGGACTTTCCTAAATCTAAAGTCAAAGCAAGCCCTAATTAATAACCTGATAAATACACAAAAAAACCTCGCTGCCAGTAACACCGAGGCTGATATGATATGGAGTGATTTCAAAGAACAAGAGTAAATTGTTTCCGGAGACACTACCCTAATTACGGGTGACATTAACTACTTCTGGAGAGCAAATTGTGCTTTAATGGATATCTTCTTAGCAGAAGTAGGAACCAGGTTTGACAAACTTGTTTATTTTAAGCTTTGTGTATTGTCTCAACCTTAACAGCTTAACTATCTCAAAGTGATGTGTCAGAGTTTTGTTATTGATGTGAAGTTTTTATGTAAATTTTGCGGTAAACCGCAGAAAAACAGATGGATTAAATCAGGCGATCGCATTCGGTGATAATTTTCTACACATTCAGGACACTAAGCCATGTTCACAGTCATGAGTTCTTCTGTCATGTCAAAGTTAGCGGTGACATTTTGGACATCATCCAAGCTTTCTAAAGTATCAATTAATTTGAGAAGCGATCGCGCTTGATCTGGCTCTGTAACATCTACACTATTACTGGGAATCCAGCGCAATTCGACATCCGTTACTAAAAAGCCTTTTGCTTTCAACGTTTGACTGAGGTTTTCTAAATTTGCAACTTCGGTAAACACCTCCGCTATCTCATCCTCAGCCATCTCATAAGACTCCGCATCGGCTTCGAGAGATGCTTCTAAAAGCTGTTCTTCATCAACTACATTTTGCACCACACACACGCCTTTTTCCTCAAACATCCAGCTAACGCAACCTGTTTCACCCAAATTACCGCCATTTTTGCTAAAAGCTGCGCGTAAGTCTGCGGCGGTGCGGTTACGATTATCTGTGAGAGCTTCAATTAAGATAGCGACACCGGCGGAACCATAACCTTCGTAACGAATTTCTTCTAAACTGGTGTTATCTCCCCCGAAAGTACCTGCACCTTTGGCGATCGCTCGTTCTATGTTTTCATTAGGTATACCCGCTGCTTTCGCTTTTTCAATCGCTGTACGAAGTTGAAAATTTAGAGCCGGATCTGGTACACCGCTTCTTGCAGCTACTATAATCGCTCGTGACACTTGAGTGAACGTTTTACCCCTTTTTGCGTCCACTACCGCTTTTTGGCGTTTAATATTTGCCCATTTACTATGTCCTGCCATAATCTAAAGTTATTAATACGCTGACAATAATGCATAAATATTATTTTGTCTCACGCAGAGGGGCAAAGACGCAAAGAAGATTAAGAGAAGCCGATGAAAATCTATCTTTACTAGTCCCTAGTCCCCAGTCCCTAATCCCTATTTTACTAATTTTACTTGTAGCGGTTCTCGGTTTAACGGGATGTCAAATTAATTCTGGAAACCTGACTCAGGAGAAAGTCGTTCATGTCACACTATGGCAAGGAGTAAATCCACCCCCAAATCGAGATGTGT
>JBPCQW010000328.1:0-12951 GCA_050997715.1 Hassallia sp. | reverse complement strand
GTCCAGCCGGAGTAGGTGCAATTTCCAACAGCTTCTCAAAGGTGATTTCACGAAGTTTAAAGTAATCACAAGCTGTCCGCAGCAGAAAGGGATGTCCCCCTAACATCTCCATGAGTTTCTCGACCTGATCATCTGTCCAATTCAGTCGATGATGCCTGACCAAATGCTGCACTTCTTCGAGGTTAAATTCTAGTGAATCAACTATTAGTCCCACACCAGCAAGGGATGAGCTATTGATGTTTAACGAAGCATAAACTTCGGTGGAATGAACGATTATTAAGCGGAGTTTTTGCCAAATTTTGCTAATATTATCGCCGCGTCTTGCTTTGTCGTGCCAATTTCGCAGCATTTGACAAAAGTTGTTGGCAATTCCTGGCTGTTCAAAAACCAAATCTACATTATTCAAGGCTAGTACTACAGGACTAGAATTTGCTAACAAGTATCTTTGAAAGTACATCGTACTGTTGTAGATGCAAGTCGCTTGATTGTCCCAATATTCATTTAATTTATTGGGTAACTCTAATTTGTCACCGACAGCTACACATAGCGATCGCAAGAATGTCTCCTCATCGCTGGAAATCGCATCGACTAATCCTTTAAAGCTTAAAGTTACTGTTTTATAATTATGTCCTCTTGCATAAGCTACTATCCGATTCATCAACCACGTTTTGCCCATATTCTCAGGTGCTTTAATGCGAATCAGAGAACCGGGCTGTTTAATCTCTTCATAACAACGCTTTTCAATCGTAGGACGTTCTAGATAAAACATCGCACGCGATCGCTCTTGTTTTTTCCGCAAAACTGGAGTTGACTCTTCGGGAATTCCTTGTAATTGAATTTCCACACAGCCAAACTCATAAGCTTCTTCGATTGAGCGATTTGCCCCCAGCGCTTTATAAAAACCAATTGCAAAAGCGATCGCTGCTTCATCACCGATCGCTCTTTTCATACCAATCACAAAAGGTATATGCTCAACAATAGCCTCTGCCTGAATATCTGAATAACAAGCATTCAGCACCACGCAATTAACATGATCTGCGACTAATTTAAACAACGCAGCTAAAGCCTCTGGTGTGACTGGCAGTGTGTCACCAAGCTCATTTTCAAAACGAAGCTCTCCATTGCTTCTGCCATGCCCAGAAAAATGCACAATATTTGGCTTAAAATCCTGTATAGCTTGGCTTATATCTTTCGGACGTGCAGAACGTCGTTCTAATACAAATATTTGTTGCAGGTTCGCTAGTCGTAGCCTTTCTTTAATATCTTCTAACTCACGTCCTAAACGAAGCCTAGCACTATCAGTAGGTTCAGCAGTCAAAAACAGAATTTTAATGCTCATCCAGAATCGTTCCCTAAGCTTAATTATTTACTATCGTTTATGACTAAATATGAGTTTTGTTAAACTTGCACCAGCACACTTACTAGAAATTACTTAAGTATTTTCTTTAATTCTAATGTTTTTATAAAGAGATATAAAAATACTTCATCTCCAGCAAAACTCATTCCGGACACAAATCATTGCTACCTTCAAGCGTGCCTAAAATCACATGGCTCAATTGCAAAGAATCGCGATCGCACTTTCTCAACTTCAGCAAAATCAAATTCTGCTCACACCGCAACAGCAACATTACTTAAATCGCGTGTTGCGGTTGCAAAAAGGCGATCGCTTTATTGCAATGGATGGTATGGGTAAATGGTGGTTAGCGCAGTTACAAGGTGAAGAAGCGCAGATTTTAGAAACACTGACAGTAGAAACCGAACTACCTGTATCTATTACACTGATGGTAGCCTTGCCGAAAGGTAATGGATTTGATGAAGTCGTGCGCTGTTGTACGGAATTGGGTGTAGCTTGTATTGCTCCAGTATTGAGCGATCGCACATTACTCAACCCCAGTCCCCAAAAACTCGAACGCTGGCAACGCATTGCATCTGAAGCTGCCGAACAATCAGAGCGTTCTTTCGTACCGACAATATTAGAACCTGTTTCCTTTGACGCTGCTTTATCGTCATTTGCAACACAGCAGAAATATATTTGCGAGGGACGCGGCAACTATCCACATTTAAAAAAATGCCCGCATAGCCAAGGAGAAATGTCAATAGTTATTGCTACAGGTCCAGAAGGGGGATGGACAGAAAAAGAAATTGACAACGCTATTCAAGCCGGATTTCAACCAGTTTCCCTTGGTCGTCGCATCCTCAGAGCAGTTACAGCCCCGATTGTGGCATTATCCCTAATTTCCGCAGCTTGTGAAGTATAAATGATTTATATCTCGTAGTAAGCACGAAGAGCGCTTACTACGATCTAACCTTTAATAACTATTTAAATCATGATCGATGAAGTTGCGATCGCCTTTGATTCTAAAGATTATCACACCGTCGCCAAATTACTTAAACAGCTAGTCAAAGAATCCCCCGATAATCCTTGGGTGCAATTTTATGTAGCACGTCTACATGAAGTGTCTGGAAAGCGTCAAGATGCTGAAAAAGTTTTTCGGCAACTGCTGCGAAGTGCAACTAATGCCAAAATAATCAGCCTTGCGCGTCAGGGTTTGCTACGACTGCAAGAAATTGAGCAAGAAGAAAGACAAAGAGCGATGTCTGGCGACAAGCCGCTTCTCTACGAGACGCTCCGCGAACGCGTCTACGCTCAAGCAACATCTAACCCCAATAATACCGATGTTGGTCTCTTAATTTTAGAACCTATAAGTAACGAACTTAAAACCGCAGCTGCTCAAAAATTTGCCAAAATCATGCAGCTAGACCCTTACACTGCGAGGTTGGTGCTACCAAGTCGTGGCTGGCGGCTTTATCGAACTGGAGCCATAGGTGAATTAAAATTTTATGGTGAGCAACTATGCAAAGCTGAAATTCCTTGCTTTTGGGTAAGAATAGCCGACATTCAAAAAATTCAAGTTTTTCAAGTTAAGCATTTTCAAGAATCTACCACAAAAGCCACTGTTGTTTGTCGCAATCAACTTAATACACTCGGTTCTTTAACCTTTGATTGGTCAGAAGTAAAAGCCAGAGTAGTCGGACTTTTGCCGATTTTTGAGGAAGTTGTAGATTTGGACGCTCGTCGTCAACTCGAACGCAAAACCAAAACTCAAGACTATGCCCAATTTTATGATTTACACTTACCTGGTAGAAGTTGTATTTTACGACTTTATGACAACGGTTATGAATTTCACCAAGGTCTAGAAATCACTCCCCAAATTAGCCAAAGTACCATCAGAATTAATTGGAATAGCTTAGTAAATTGGATGGATCAGCAACTACCAAAAGTAAAGCTTTGGTCAGATTTTACACCTTTTGGAGAAAGAGTATTAGACCAAACAGAAATGCTGGGTCAAATTCAGTCTCACATTCACCTGTTTCGTAGGGAAAAGACTAATTGGGACCCAGCATTTCATTTATATAGCGGACTGATATTTGTTAAGGCTTAACCAGGAGTTTTTACTTGACGTGCCATTTCCAAGAAAGAAGTCATGTTCGCACCAGGACGACGACGACCGTTAGAGCTTGTAGCCGAAGGAGCTAAGTACTTGGGAGCAAAAGTAGTTTCAGTTGGTATCTTCGCAACTTTGCTGGCTGCGGGTGTTAGCTCTGGTTTAGGTTCAGCCTTAGGAGCCTTGCCATTTTTAGAAGTTTTGGCTAACTTGGTGTCGGCTTTAGAAACAGCAGGTTTTTTTCCATTGGATGACGCTGTGGCATCAGATGGAACTGTTTCCACTTCTTTTTTACTATCAGATACAACTTTATCTACTGCTTTTTTAGTCTCAGTAGCAACTGTTCCTGCTGCTTTTTTAGTCTCATTAGCAACTTTATCTGCTGCTTTCTGAGTGTTTGATGCAACTTCTTTAGCTGCTTCTTTAACAGTAGCTAGAGGCTTTATACTCTTGGCTTCGTCTAGCTCTAAAAAATAGCCGTTGCTTTTTTTCTTCGCTGGTGAAAGTTCAGTATTGCCTTTTTTCTTACCTGGCAATAACCCAGTCACAAAACCCAGAATTCCCGCGATTAAATTTTTGATAAACCCGAACATTACAATTACTCCTGCTCTTTATATTTGGAAACCTAACGCAATTGTAAAAAATTACGTCAAAATGTTACATTTTATGAAAATTTTGTTTACTGACCAATTTTATAGCGTCACCCTGTGTATGTGACACTGTTCATTGGTCTGTGCCGATCTACATTCTAATAACAGTATAGGACAAACGTTTTCAACTCTTTTTCGCTAAATAGGAGCAACTGTGTGTGCCGAGAATTAATTATTAAATTTTACTGTAACTTAGAGCAAGTTTCTGAAAGTGGAGTTAACAACAATTAACATTCTGCACGAAAACTTAAGTTTATCAGTGGAGAAATTAAAATACATATTAGGGGGCAGGAGGTAGGAGTCAGGAGTCAGGAGTAGAGACGCTCTGGTTCGTCGCGTCTTGTACAAGTTAAGAGGTGCGGAGGCGCGGAGGTAGGAGTCTGGAGTCATAATATAAACTTCTCCACCAATCATGTCTTCTGATCCAATAATCCTTGCGTACTGCACCCAACTGAGAATCGCTATATTTGCGCGATCGCACTCTGTTAAATTTTCTACATAATTAGATTTAGATTACACATATTTTGGATATGAATACTGAGACTCAGCAGCGCAATCGCGTGGTATTGGTACATGGTATTAACGATACGGGGCAAGTTTTCTGGAAAATGGAGGACTACCTGAGAGAGCGGGGATGGTCTGTGTATACTTTGGATTTAATCCCGAATAACGGTGATTTTGGTCTGGAGAAATTAGCGCAGCAACTTGCTGATTATATTGCCGGCAGGTTTGAGCCAGAAAAACCACTAGATATAGTTGGTTTTAGCATGGGGGGAATTATCAGTCGTTACTATGTGCAGCGACTGGGGGGAATTCATCGCGTACAGCGGTTTATTACAATATCTTCGCCCCATAATGGAACAGCGATCGCTTATGCTTCCCTGCGTCTTGGCTGCGTGCAAATGCGTCCTAACAGCGCTTTTCTCCAAAATTTGAATAGTGATGTGGCGATGTTAAAGCAGTTAAACTTTACCTCAATGTGGACACCATATGATTTAATGATTGTGCCGGCACATAGTTCGCGTCTTCCGCTAGGAACAGAGGTGATAGTACCATCAAGGCTGCACCCTTGGATGTTGACCGACTCACGGTGTTTAGCAGCGGTAGCAGAAGCATTATCAAGAACCCCAATTAATTCCGGTCACCAATCTGGGTATACTCAGGACTTCCAAAAATCGCTTCTGGGTAACGATAATACTTAAACTCCATTAAGTTATAAAAAGGATCTTCTAAAAAGAAAGTGCGGTGTTCTAGAGGAGAACCGACAAAGCGGTGTTTGGCTTCTTCAAAAAAAAGTAGCTTTCGTTGTTGCGATCGCCTTAATAAATCTTCCCAGTCACCTTCAACGTTAAAAATCAGCCCAAAATGCCTGGGATAGATACCGCGTTGGAGTGTTAAAGGTTCTTTGATCATGTGTGCTACCAATTGATGACCATAGAGATTGAGAATAAGTGCGTGATTATTTTCGCGACCGGCAACGCAACCCAACCCATCGACATAGTACGCTTTGGTTTGGGCAATGTCAGTAACCGGGAAGGCAAGATGAAATAAAACTTGGTTCATTGATTTCACCTTTGAGACTAAAATTTATACTACCTACAATTTATTTTGGTTTATTTATCGTTGGCTGGTAAGCTCTCTGCTTCAATTACTGTAAGATAAGAGCCTTTCATCTGTAAAATGCTTATTGTGTCGATGTTCAGCGCAAAACTACAGGTGATGCTTCAAAATTATGCTTTCTTTATCTTCTCTAAATCCTTGGCTGGTTGGAATGGGGTTGAATACAGTTTTATTAGGCATAGTTTTTATTGCTCCTAAAAAGCTGCTTACCCCAGCAGGATTGTTGCACGCTTGGTTTTTGGGTGTACTACTCTGGGGAACCCTCGGTTGGCAAGGATATGTAGTAGTAATGTTCTACTTTCTTGTTGGTTCTGCGGTTACACGCATCGGTATGCAGCAAAAAGAAGCAGAGGGAATTGCCGAAAAGCGTTCTGGGTCAAGAGGTCCAGAAAACGTTTGGGGTTCAGCTTTGACTGGAGCGCTGTGTGCTTTGGCAATCGGGATAATAAATTCGGGAATTATTTCCCCTCCCCTAGAGACGCGATTAATCGCGTCTCTACTCCTACTAGGTTTTGTTGCCAGTTTCAGCACTAAACTTTCTGATACCTGCGCTAGCGAAGTTGGTAAAGCTTATGGAAAAAGCACCTTTTTGATTACCACGCTGCAACCAGTGCCACGAGGGACAGAAGGCGCGGTAAGCTTAGAAGGAACTTTGGCTGGTTTGGTAGGATCGGCTGCGATCGCCTTTCTCGCTTGGGGTGTCGGTTTAATTAATATACTCGGTGTGGCTTGGTGTATTTTGGCAGCCTTTATTGCCACTAACATAGAAAGTGTGATTGGCGCGACTTTGCAATCTAAATATACATGGTTAACTAATGAAGTCGTAAATATTATAAATACATTAATTGGTGCGATCGCTGCAATACTACTCGCCTTAATATGGGCAATCTAGACCTAATGTCACCAGTGGCACAGGCACTACAGCCACACCCCGCTATTTATCTACAAAGATGGGGAGGGAAATCAGAAGATTACAGCTTTGAAGATGTCGGTATAAATGTGCATTTGGGAAAAGTATTTAAGTATAATTACTAGGATTAGCTGATCGCGATCGCTATCCATAGCCAATAATCAATTATCTTTTTGGCTGAAATGTCAGCAGCGAGCTTGAAATAGCAAACAGCCCTCCACTATCCTTGGGATGGCTGTTTTGTCGTCTAGAAAATAAAATTTGCCTTGAACCTTGCTTAATCTGACTCAGATGTTAACTGATTAAATGCCTTGGCGCTGACGTTAAACTAAAATTGGCAGATAATCTAGCTTAAAGTTAGCAGGATTTACTCCCAAACCTAAGTATACTTTTATAGCCATATTTACTTATTTAATTTATGGAATCTTTATCATTTTTAATGGTAGATAACCAGTCAATTTCTATCGCCCAAGCAGTAAAATATCTGCAAGCCTCTGGAAAACTGGGACAGTTTATGAACGATATTCTCCGCCAGCACGTCATTGAGCAAGAAATTGGCACACGAGAAGATGTTGATATTAGTCCGAGTTTAACCGAACAGACAATCATTGACTTTCGGCTGAAAAACCAACTCACTGACCCCCAAAGTTTCCAAGATTGGCTCAAAAATAATGGTACAGATTACGCTACCTTTCATTCATCAGTAGCTTTAGGCTTCAAATTAGAAAGACTTAAAACTGTACTCACACAAGCAAAACTCCAAGAATATTTTATTGAGCGTAAAATTTATTTAGATCGAGTAGTACTTTCTCGGATAATAGTTGATAATCGAGAACTCGGTGAGGAGCTGCAAATCCAAATCGAAGAAGGAGCAAGTTTTGAGCAACTGGCAAGAGAATATTCACTTGCAGATGACAAAATAGTCAGCGGCATGATGGGACCAGTTAGTAGGGGAACGATGCCCGATATACTAAGAGCGGCTGTTGATGTGGCAAAGCCCGGACAATTAGTAGGACCGATAGAACTAGAAGGACGCTATGGTTTGTTTCGAGTAGAACAATTTCTTCCCGCGTCTTTAGAAGATACTCAACTAAAGCAAGCACTACAAAATGAGTTGTTTGAGAAATGGCTAGCAGAGAAAATTCAAAAGCTGACAGTGAAACTGCAAGTGAGCTAAAACTTGTGGAAAATGAATCTTTAAATATAAACGTGCTAGCAACTCTACCTTGGAATCAACCTCCCCTAGGCTGGCTGACTCCCGAACAACAATCTCAATTAAAAAATCGGTCAGAAACCCGTCAATACAAGCTAGGGGAAAAAATCTGGTCAAAGCAAGAAGGAATTTATCAGTTTTTTATTGTTTCTGGTAAAGTCCGCTTGCGTGAAGAAGGTGTTGGTACACCGTTCGCAACTTTAGAGGCAGGGGATTGGTTTGGTGAGTTGCACTCATCCTCTGTAGATTTTAAAGCTGTAGCTGCCAGTAAAGAAGTAATAGTAGTTCGCTGGGATAAAGCACTTTGGGCAGAATTTTCCACACCACAAATTGAGCAGTTCTTTTGCGGTGAGGAAGGGGAGATAGGGGGACAAGGGGACAAGGGGACAAGGGGACAAGGGGGACAAGGGGGACAGAAAGAATTTTCTCTCTTGCCATCTCCCTATTCCCCCATCCCCACGGCAAACGCCTCAATAGAGGATCGCTGGCTCCCCTCGGACACTCCTCCACTCTCGCACTCTTCCACTTATGTATCCGGTTATCCATTCGTTGCTAACTCAAATACAGCAGCCGCTTGTTTAACAATGGTGGCGCAAAAGTTAGACAATCCCTTGCAACTCGAATGGGTACAACGCCAACTCAGAGGACAACGACCGAAAAATGTTGTCGAAGCTGCCGAGAAGCTAGGCTTTGTATTGCGGCGTTTGCAAGTAAGTTGGAGTGAATTACGTTCGTTATCTTTCCCGGCTTTGTTGCAGTGGGGTGGTGAGCCAGGGAAACAAGGCAATTGGGTGGTAGCATATGGCGTGAGAGGCGATCGCCTAATTATTGCCAATCCCAAATCGAGCGATCGCACTTGTGAAGGTGTTTCGCAATCAGTCGCTGAAACAGCTTGGGATGGACAACTTTGGCAAGTAGAAGTCATTCAGCAGCAAGAAAAATTTAACCTCAGTTGGTTTATTCCCGCAGTTGCAAAATACAAGGGATTACTCGGCGAAGTTTTGCTGGCATCTTTTACTTTGCAACTTTTGGGATTAGCGACACCGCTAATTACCCAAGTCGTCATCGATAAAGTAATGGTGCAAGAAAGTTTGCCCACACTTGATGTCATGGCGATCGCTCTTTTGTCAGTCTCACTCTTTGAGGCAGCACTCGGCATCCTCCGGCTATTTATCTTCACCCATACGGCTCGTCGTCTGGATCTGAGTTTATCAGCACAGTTATTTCGCCACCTGATGCGGTTGCCTCTATCTTATTTTGAGTCGCGACGCGTCGGCGACACAATAGCACGAGTTCAAGAACTAGAACAAATCCGCCAGTTCCTCACAGGTACAGCATTAACTGTCATATTAGATAGCATCTTTGCCGTGGTTTACCTGGTATTGATGTTTTACTATAGTGGGCAACTCACCGCAGTCGCCTTGGCTGTGTTGCCGTTATTTGCCATACTGACAATTGTCTCAACACCAATTTTGCGAAGCTGGCTGAACGAAACATTTAACCGCAGTGCTGACAGTCAATCGTTTCTAGTTGAAACGGTGACAGGAATTCACTCAGTCAAAGCACATGCAGCCGAACCAGTAGCACGCGATCGCTGGGAAGGTTTATTTGCTCGCTTCATCCGCACAGGTTTCAAAGCCTCCACCACCTCCAACATTAGCAGCAACATCGGTGACTTTCTCACCAACCTTTCCAGCCTGCTAATACTCTGGTTTGGCGCCAAATTAGTCATTGAACAAAAACTGACCATCGGGCAGTTGGTGGCATTTCAAATGCTTTCTGGGAGGGTAACAGGACCATTATTGCGCCTAGTCCAGCTATGGCAAAATCTCCAACAAGTTCTACTTTCAGTTGACCGAATTGGTGATATTCTTAACGTTGCCCCAGAAGCTGAAGCCGGAACCGGTCTAGTTTTACCAGCACTCAAAGGAGAAGTCACCTTTGAGCAAGTCTTTTTCCGCTACCGACAAAATACCGAACCGGTTCTTCGCGGAATCTCCTTTAACGTTCAACCAGGACAGTTTGTTGGGATTGTCGGACGGTCAGGGTCTGGTAAAAGTACCCTTTCCAAGCTGTTGCAGCGTCTTTATCAAATAGAATCAGGACGCATCCTCATTGATGGTTTTGATATTAAAAGTGCCGATCTTGCCTCGTTGCGTCAACAAACTGGGGTAGTTCTCCAAGAAGACTTTTTATTTAACGGTTCCATCCTGGAGAATATCACCCTCGGCAATCCCGACATCACCGCCGAACAAGTTGTAGAAGCTGCCAGACTAGCTGTTGCTCACGATTTTATCAGTGAATTACCCTACGGTTACGAAAACAATGTTGGCGAACGCGGTACAGCTTTATCGGGTGGACAACGGCAACGTATTGCTTTAGCTCGGTTATTTCTCTCTCAAGCGCCAATATTAATATTAGATGAAGCTACCAGCGCTTTGGATAGTGAAACTGAACAGCAGGTTCTGCAAAACTTGCAAAAAGTTTCTAGTAACCGCACCGTGTTTCTTATTGCCCACCGCTTTGCACCCCTCAAACGTGCCGATTTGATTTTGGTGATGGAACGTGGTGTAATTGCCGAACGTGGTACGCACTTACAACTATTGGAAGAAAAAGGTTTGTATTGGTCACTATATCAACGGCAGCAGGCAAATATATAATCAGTTCCTTGCATTTTTAATCGCGTTTGCTTTCGTTGTATTACATCCTACTGAAGAACCCGATATAGAAAGATATTGGCAATAAGTTCTTTTCTACTGTCGGTAAGGTGAGAGGACATAAGAAACGACAAATATTTACTCTAAGTCTGATCTGCACAACCTGTAGCTCAGACTTTTTCTTTTAGGATTTAGGCAAGGTCATATTTTTGCTTTATAGGTTGAAAAATCACTAGCTTTGTCCAAAAATTAAGTTACAGTTTTTAACCCTGTTAAGGAGCCATTATCAACACCGCATAAATAAAGCCACTTAGCCTTATTGTTACCGTAAAGATTAAGTAAACAAATTATATTTTATTTGTTAACTTAAGCACAAGATAATTAAAAAAAAAGAAAGCCATCATCTAATTTGATAAAATATATACCTCCTGTACCAGATCGAAAATATGCCAGTGGATTACGCAGGCAACAGTCCAGATAAAGCTAGAAAACTTGATATTAATAGTAATGCCCAAAGTTTTAGGGATAGAGTCGATAATCTAGACCTAAATGATTTCTACAGCTTTAACCTCAGCAGTCGTAGCAGTTTTCATCTTCAGCTTGACGGCTTAAAAGCAGATGCTGATGTGGAGCTGATTCGGGATGCTAACAATAATGGTCAATTTGATCAAGGGGAAGTATTAACTGCTTCCACTCATAGTGGTAAGCAAGCAGAATCAATTAATCAAATCTTGGATGCAGGCACTTATTACCTACGGGTTTACCCGGATGGAAATGCAAAAACTAACTACAAGTTGAGTGTCTCGGCAACACCCATTGATAATGCTAGTAGTCAGATAATTTCTACCTCGGCAATACCCATTGACAATGCTGGTAGTCAGATAATTTCTACCTCGGCAACACCCATTGACAATGCTGGTAACAGTCGAAAAAGTGCGCGAGCGATCGCTGTTGATTCTAAGAGCAGCATTTATACGGATTGGGTAGGTCGTGCAGATAATGACGATTACTACAGCTTTAACCTAAGTACAACCAGCGATTTCAACTTGACACTCAACGGTCTTACTGCTGATGCGGATGTGCAGTTGCAAAATGTCAATGGTGATATCATTGCCAAGTCGCTGAATGTTGGTATAAAAAATGAATCAATTACTCGCACTCTGGATACAGGAACTTATTATGTGCGGGTTTACTCCTACAATGGCAGTGAAACCTTTTACAACCTGAGTTTATCAGCCAAGACTGCTACCGCTACACCACCTAATCCTAAATTAGCGATCGCTACTTCTGCTGACACAACAAATCTTAGTTCTGTTGAGACTCAGGTAAGTGCTAATTCTGCTATTATCACACCCACATCTCCTGTTAACAACACAAACATTGTCGCTGGAACTCTCAGAGCAGATACCTTTAATTTTCAATCTGGCTTCAACCGAACAATTTACTCTGGCAATGGCAACGTTGACTACGGTAGTGGAGCGCGAGACTTACTCAATTTATCGCAGTTTGCTTCTACTTCAGTCACAACCAACTATGCAGATAACTTAAACGGCGGTGTAGTTTATAACGCAGGCAAGGGTAATAATTTATATGATGCTATAACATTTAGCGACGGTAGCCAAATTTTGTTTCAGGGTATCGAAACCATTCAATTTCAAGACATAACCGTTAACTTATCTGTAACACCTAACGACCCTTTGTTTAATCAACAGTGGGACTTACATATAACAGGTGTACAGGATGCGTGGCGTTTTAGTCAAGGAAATAATAAAGTTGCAATTGGTATTGCAGATACAGGGTTGGGAGCCAATAGCAGTGCGATTCACCCAGATTTACGCTCAACAAGCCTCCTGGCTAACAACTACTTCGATGAATCGGCAACTTACTCCCACGGTACTCGTGTCGAAGGAACCATTGCTGCTGCCAGTAACAATGGTGTAGGGATAGCTGGTATTAACTCGATATCTCCTGTTGAGATGATCGATGTGGTAGGTGGTGACTCAGGAGATTATGATTTAGTTCAAGCTACACAGACACTGATTGATTGGGCAAATACTCAAGGTCAGCGTCTGGTTGTGAACCTCAGCTTGTCTGGTGGTAGCTCACTTACATTTGAGCAACTGGTTACTAATAACAAAGATAACGTTTTATTTGTAATTGCAGCTGGGAATCAAGACCTAAGTACAATTGCTAGTCCCGCATCATTAGCGCAAACTAACAACAACGTCATGGCAATAGGTTCTTCCTGGGGAACTAAAGACTGGTATGGCAATCCGAAAACACCAGGAGAGCGCATCTCCTATGCAGGTTGGTGGGGTTCTAACACTGGACCTGGCTTAACTTTAACGGCTCCATCTGAATTTGTTACCACAGATGCTACTCGTACTGATTCATCTGCAACCTATGGCTTCGGCTACTATGACCGTTTTAATGGAACATCAGCATCAACAGCGAT
>JBPCQW010000531.1:0-11312 GCA_050997715.1 Hassallia sp. | reverse complement strand
AAATTGCACCTACTCCGGCTGGACCATTCAGTGACCATCTGCTCAAACTCTTGGAAATTCTCAAAAGTAATCCAGAGTTGAAAACAGAGTTCCGTAAAGTTGTTAATAGAGACAATCCGGTTAGGGTAGATCCGGTGTTGGTTAGGTCGTTGCAACGTTTGGGACTGGTGAAGCTAGAAGGATATTCCGCCAAGCCACGCTGTAAACTGTATCGTGAGTATTTCCGTTTTTACCTTAAGTAGTAACAAATAACGAACAATGGGGAATGAATAATGAGATACTATCAAGCCGGAGGGACTTTAGAACCTGACGACCCCAGTTATATAGAGCGGCAGGCTGACAAAAATCTTTATCAGGGGTTGAAAGCTGGGAAGTTTTGCTACGTTTTCAACTCTCGGCAAATGGGAAAGTCTAGCTTGCAGGTTAGAGTCAGTAAAAAATTAGCAAATGAAGAATTTCGGTGTGTTCTCATCAGTTTAGATGGTTTTGGCGCTAAAGGAGTAACCCAAGAGATATGGTATTATACTTTAATTCAAGATTTTGCAGATAAATTTGAATTACCAAGAGAACGATTAGAAACTTGGTTGTATGAGAGCAAGTCATTAGCTCCTGTGAAGCGGTTCAGTGATTTTATTGAAAAAATATTACTGGTAGAAGTTTATCAAAATATTGTTATTTTTATAGATGAAATCGACTATATTCTCAGTTTAGATTTACCAACAGATGATTTTTTTGCTTTCATTAGATACTGCTATAATTTACGAGCTAGTAATCTAAATTTTAAACGAATTACCTTTTGTTTACTAGGAGTAGCTACACCTTCCCAATTAATTAAAGATAATCAGCGGACACCTTTTAATATTGGTGAAGCGATTCAACTTAATGGTTTTTCATTTGAAGAAGCTCGACTTTTAGCTGAAGGTTTAGAAAGCAAAGTAAGTAATTCTCAAATTGCTGAAGCAATTATTCGAGAAGTACTCAACTGGACTGGTGGTCAACCTTTTCTCACTCAAAAAATCTGTCAAATTCTTGTAGGTGATGAACAGACTATTCCTGTTGACACAAGACTGATAAAAAAATGGATTGAGGAATTAGTAAAATCACGTATAATAAATAATTGGGAAGAGCAGGACAATCCGCAGCATTTAAGGACTATCCGCGACAGAATTATCAATAGTAAAGAATCAACTGTTAAGTTACTTAAACTCTATCAAAAAATTAGGCTAGACCAAGAGGTAAATATTGATGGCAGTCCAGAACAAAGCGAATTAGTTCTGTCAGGTTTAATAATAGAAAAAAACCAAAAATTAAAAATTTATAACCGAATTTATGAATCTATTTTTGATTCGCAATGGGTTACTGAAGTATTAGCAGATAAAAGACCTTATGAAGAAGAATTATTAGGATGGCAGTCTTCCAATCATAACAAATCCTGGTTATTACAAGGGGAAAAATTACGAACAGCAATGAAGTGGTGTACTGGCAAAAATCTGACTATTGAAGATTATCAGTTTCTTAATGCCAGCGAAGAATTAGCAATTAAAAATTATCGTTTGCGTCTTATCTGGGGAATACCTGCAAGTCTAATAATCATGGGCAGTGCCCTCTTCGTACGGCATGATTGGGAAATAATTAATGCTCAAATAATGCAAATACAGCGAAATATAAGTCCTCCATACGTCTTAGATCCAGAACTATTTAGTCAAGGAGAGAAGACTTTTGGTATAGGGGATGGAAATATTAGTCCACAAGATGCCATTACAGCTTTTAAAAATAAAAATTACCCACAAGCCATTAACCAATTTCAAAGAGTTAAAAATATTGATCGTAGTAATCCAGAATATGAGATTTACTACAACAATGCGCTAGCACATAACAAGGGTAATTACTTAACTTTGGCAGTTGTTGTACCCATACAGGCTAGAGACGAAAATGTTAGAGAGATATTGAAGGGAGTCGCACAAGCGCAGGCTAATTTTAACAACAAAGGGGGATTAAAAGGTAGATTATTGAATATTGTAATCGCCAATGATAGTAATGCTCCAAGTCAAGCGCAAAAAGTCGCCCAAGAATTGGTAAAAGATCCAAATGTTATTGGAGTAATTGGGCACAATGATAGTCCAGTAACTAAAGCTGCACTTTATAAGTATGAAAAAGCTAGTTTGGCAATCATATCCCCTACTAGCACCAGTACTGATTTAAATCGTACAAAACATAAAGCAAATAGAGTTTTTTTTAGAACAGTCACTTCCGATCAAGCTAGCGGTGAAAAATTAGCAGATTACGCTATAAAGAAGAATATTAAGCGAGTAGTGATTTACTATAGCTATAAAAATATTTATAGTGAAAGCCTAATGCAAGCCTTTAAAACATCCTTTATAAAGCAAGGTGGAACAGTTGTACGAGCTAAAAATTTGGCAGATCCGAAACTGGATGCATCTCTTGAAGTTTTACGTAGTGTAATTCAGGATAAAGCTGATGCAGCTATCTTTTTTCCAAATACCGAACTAACTTACAAAGTAATTGAGATTGCTCGCGCACAACAACTTTCCAACTCACCTAGAAACCTAAAAATGCTCGGAGGAGATTCTTTATATACTTCACAGATTCTGCAAAATGATCAAAACGCTTTTGAAGGCTTAATTTTGGCGATTCCCTGGTTTAACGAATCATCCCATTCAAAACAACCTAGATTTATAAGAGAAGCTAAGGAGAGATGGCAATTGAAAAAATTTAGCTGGCGAATGGCTACTAGTTATGATGCAACTCAGGCTTTTATTAAAGCCATCTCCTCGTCCGACAATCCCTCTCGAGAAAATGTACTTGAAAAACTCCCATCTATTGACCTTTCGCCTGATGAAAGTTCAGGAGATGGACTAAAGTTTATAGAAGGTGAGCGTCCACAAAAACCTGTCCTGGTTCAAGTCGTTAAGGGTGATTTTGTAAAAGTGGATGAAAATTAGTCCCCATCCAATTCTTTATTTCCTTCTTTGCGACTCTGCGTCTTTGCGTGAGAAAAAAATTATTTATGCAACAAATCTAGTGTCTCGTGACAATATCATGTCCGTCAAAATACCCGCAATTAAAAACCTCACCCCTACCCCTCTCCTTAGCAAGGAGAGGGGATATAAAGCGTAGCTTTATTGGGGTGAGGTTCCAGCTTATGCGAGATTCTCAAAATAAGCTTCTAGGGCTTTGTTCACCAACTCACTCATCGGTTTACCTTGACTGTTAGCAGCAGCTTTCAGCTTGACGTAAATATCATCTTGAATGCTGACTCGATGCCGACTTTTACTGCTAGCAATGGTAGTATTAGCGATCGCTACCTCTTTCCCTCCACTTTCTTCTACCACCGCACCAGTTGTAGAATCTGCCATTGCCTCTACCAAACCATCGCTATCGTCTGTAATTTCTGGCTCCCCAACAACTTCAGATTCGTAATTAGCGGCAAATTCCCGAATCGCATCAAAACCAAGGCGATCGCAAAAATCACCAAAGCTTTCCCCAGATTTCCGTGACTGCTTGAAGAATACAAAAATCGGCTCTAGCTGCGTTTCTATGTCATTATGGTGTAGCCTTTCCATATAAGGTAACGCCAATCTAGTTTGAGCCGGTGAACCACCCAGCCATACTTGGTAACTTTCTGGAGCGCTACCCACAAAAGCCAATTCTGCCACGTAAGGACGAGCGCAACCGTTCGGGCAGCCTGTCATTCTTACCACAAAATGCTCGTTTTGTAAACCAACTTTATCTAATGATGAGCGAATTCTTTCTAAAATACCTGGTATTGCTCGTTCTGATTCGGTGATTGCCAAGCCGCAAGTCGGCATCGCAGGGCAAGCCATCGCATAACGCACCAAAGAATCTATTTTACCAGGGTCTGTGACGACACCGTAACGCTGAAGAATCTCTTCAATAACTTGTTTTTTCTCAGGTTCAATATCGAAGAGAATTGCGTTGTGATGCGGTGTCAAACGAATAGGCAAGTTTAATTGCTCAACAACTTCCCGCAGTCCGGTTTTGAGTTGCAGCGAACCTTCATCTTTGATGCGACCATTTTCGATGGAAACGCCTAAAAACAGCTTACCATCGCCTTGTTCGTGCCATCCGAGGAAGTCTTGATATTTCCACTCTGGAAGTTCTTTAAAGGGTGTGAGCGATTTGCCAAAGTATTCTGCAACCTTTGACTTGAACTTATCAACGCCCCAATCATGTATTAAATATTTTAGTCTAGCGTGACGTCGGTCAGTGCGATCGCCATAATCTCTTTGAGTCGCAACAACCGCTTTAACTATCTCGTAAACCTCATCTTTCGTTACATAGCAAATCGGGTCAGCCATGCGTGCGAAGGTTTCTTCTTTGTTGTGGGTTCTTCCTAAACCTCCACCTGCAAAGACGTTAAATCCTTCTAATTTCCCTTCATTATCGGTCATTACCACCAAGGTGAGGTCTTGGGTATACAAATCAATCGAATTGTCTCCCGGAACGGTCACGCAAACTTTAAACTTGCGTGGCATGTAGAGATCGCCGTAAATTGGTTCTGGGCTATTCTCAGCAATAGACTTACTATTATTTTGCCGTGCTGCCTTGACTTCTGGCTTTTCTTCGGCACTAATTACCTTTTCTCCATCTAGCCAAATATCGTAATATGCACCGGTTTGCGGTTTGAGCAAATCAGAGATATTCTTGGCATATTCCCAAGCATACTGATATTCTGGGCGATTTTTGAATGGTGCTGGGGGAGCCATAACGTTACGATTGACATCACCGCAAGCGGATAAAGTCGAACCCATATTTTTGACCATACCAGCGATCGCTGCTTTGAGATTTTTCTTCAAAATCCCGTGTAACTGAAACCCTTGACGGGTAGTTACTCGCATCGTATGGTTGCCATAATCATCAGCCAGCTTGTCTATAGTCAGATACAATTGTGGCGGAATAAAGCCACCAGGACTGGTGGTTCGCAGCATGAACTGGTAATCTTTTTCCTGTCCCTTGACGCGATTGTCGCGGTTATCCTGCTGGTAAGATCCGTGAAACTTCAGAATTTGTACCGCATCTTCGCTAAAGTGAGTTGTGTCCTGAACTAGCTCGCTAGCAACAGGTTCACGCAAAAAATTACTATGTTCTTTCAGACCTTCGACTTTGGAAGGCTTACGGTTGGCGGTAGGGGCAGGAGCAGATTTAACCATTAGAGTTGTATAGTGTTCTCAATAAAGCATTATTTAACGCCGAAGCAGCTAGTTCTTAGCACTTATTCGGCTATTGATCCCCGGTAATCCGGTCGGAATCAAGAGGAATATTTTACATTTTAACATGGCAAAAGCTAGGTTTATCAGTGATGCAACACTTAACAAACCCAGCAATATTTTATATGGTTATGAGTCGCTTCTAGAAATTGTTTGAAGCTATATTTTAAACCAAAGGGGAGCGCTAAAAGTTATAAGAGTCTTGTGTGAGGAGGCTGATGGTAGATTATATTTTACTTGAAGCGAACACCGATACCACTTTGGATGCTCAGAGCAGAAGCAGGGCTATTTCTGTAGGCATCAATTCCTAAAGTAGCATTACTGTAGAGTAAGAAATTTTTAGTAACTTCAGATTCTACGCCAGCAGTTACAGCTACACCATCTTTGTTACCGAGGGGAGTTGGTTTGCCGTTTGCTTCCACAAAAGAGTAACCAACACCTAAAAAGGCGTTAGTGTTTTTAGCAATACCCACATCTGCGGAAACTTGGGGGATGATAGCAGTTGTTTGGTCGCTCCAAAGAACATGACCGCGTGCTGAAAATGGAGTATCTCCTAATTTCAGACGACCTGTAAGATTACCACCAAAAGTTGCCGCATCGCCATTTTGTCCACCGTTGGTAGTGCCAACTGCCACACCAGCACCAACATAGCTGGCGTCAGTACCTTTTTTGGTTTCAGCAGAAGCTTGATCGGCAGAGAGAAAAATAGGAGCAACTACTAAAGAAGACAATGCAGAAATTGTCACAAAAGACTTGATAAAGCGCTTCATAATGTCACCGAATTTGTAGGTGTTGCATTTAAACTCTAGGTCGAAAACTGATGAAAAAGGTTCCAGGAAATTTCGCTAGTTTCTGATATTCTTGTGACTATTGATGCATCTGACTAATAAACTAATTAGCTACAAATATTAATAAGCTGTTCTCATTACGGAGATTTGTATTTACATCCGGCATTTTTTCACATAAGTAGACAGTTTTTTAACTGGTACAAACTTGAGAAATAAAAGTTTATCTACTTACGGCAGAATTCAGGAGTCAGGAGTCAGAAGGAAAAATGGATTTATATCTAGCGCGTGAGACATGGCTGCTATACTTCATTTAATTGCTTTCCTGCTGGAACTCAAAAAACAGCCTTTATTAAGGGTGTAATTTCTAAATTTCTAAATAATATTGAATAGCTGTTTAAACGATATTATGAAGTGATATCATGCGCGGTAAATCACACATGTTGTAGAGACGTTCCACCCACATGTTGTAGAGACGTTCCGGCGGAACGTCTCTACGAAAGTTATGGTATTTTTATTACTATTTCATCGATAAATGGTATAACACCTGCAAAAATTTTTCACTCCCTAATTTTGACTTGTTCGGCAATCCATTGCAGATAGGGTTGAGAACCGGCAATAATGGGTAGAGCGATGATTTCTGAAACTTCGTAGGAATGCAATTCGCGAATTTTGGCTTCTAAGGTGGGAAATAGCGCCAAATCAGTTTTAATCAGCAATTGCCATTCTTGCTCTTTGTGTAGTTTTCCTTGCCAAATATAAATTGAGTGAATTGGCAATAAACTTACACAAGCCGCAAGTTGAGCTTCTACAAGAGCATTGGCAATAACTTCTGCTTCTTCTATTGAAGCAGTTGTCACCAATACTACACCATAGCCGACTGAGCTATCCATATTAACAACTCATAAATTAAGTATAATTCAGAAGTCAGGAGCTAGGAGGCAGGAGCCAGGAGTATTAATTATTCTGACTCCAGGCTCCAGACTCCTGACTAACAATGATTAAACAGGAGACAAAGAATATACCTGACCATCAATTAACAATCGCGTGATCCCCTTAGCTTGCAGATGAGTTCGTGCTTTGTGGAGCATTTTACTATCGGGAACTTTAATTACGCGATCGCGCTTGGTAGAGAAGCGCTTTGCTACTCGGTGGTTATCAAATATCGGCAAAGTTCTTTGCTGAGTTTCGATGGTGGGAATTTGCCCCAAATCGCCAAAATCTTTCAGCGGTCGAGTGATTAATTCTGAGGAGCGATCAATTACTAAATAGCAAGTTTTGGGCAAATGAGCTGCCGACAACGGCAAAACTTGCACCGCTACATCACCATTAGCTCGTCTTGTGACTAGAGGTCTTGGCTCCTCAAAGTCGTCATCATCCTCATCGAAATCATCATCATCATCTAAATCGTCGTCTAGATCGTCCAAATCCTCTGACTCGTCTAGCAAGTCTTCACCGAGCATTTGCGCTATCACGGTCGGGTTTGGACGTTCACCCTCTAACATTGGGTTAGGAATACTAGCTATTACAGTCGGTTTTTGTTCTAAAAGTTCTAATTGCTCCGCTACTGTAGGTCTTGGTATCGGTGTCGGTGCTGAGGAACGCCGGCGCACCCGTCTGTTAGCGGCTGCTTCCTCGTCGGTTTCATCTTCTTGGTCAGGTTGTGCCTCTACTACTGGTGGAGGCTGAATAACTTTGACTTTTGGAGGTGCCTTGCGCGGACTTGGCAAAGAAGTTTTTGGCTCCGGTGGGAAGCTTTCTTCCTTGGGAGTTACCTTCACCTCGACTTCTTTGACTTCTTTCTCTTTTTGTTGTATTAAATTAGACTGCACTTGGTCATAGCTTACCTGCGCTCTGCCTTCAGGAGTTCGGGCAGCACGTTTTAAAGAAACAAGATATTCATACTCGTCTTCTGGTAAGGTACTTTTGAGCAAGCGACTAATTGTCGAATTACTAACTTCATAGCGTTCTGCCAAAGTTGAAGTTGTTTCGGCAGTTTCTCGATATAACTTAAGAATTTCTTGTTTATCAGAATCTGTTAGTTTTCTCACGGTAGACACCAAAATTTTTGTTAAGCTCGTTTTCGTCCGCCGACACGCCGCGATCGGCTCAATGATGCGTCATATTCCAAGGCGGCACCCATCCCAAATAACACTCCACTCATTACCCAAAATACCTCTAGTATCTCTCCACTTTGATAATTGGGAATCCAATTAGTGGCGTATTGAAACCACATATCTGCTATGTAGAGGGAAAAAGCAGCGGCTGCAATCATTCGCCAAGACAAAGAAGCTCGTCCGCCCCAAAAAGCTAGCAGTAGCGTGGTGGCGATAATTAACAATAACACGTCGCTGACAATGTAAACGGTACTTAAAATCGGAGCGATATTTTCTACTCCTGATGGCACTTGTTCGCTGACTTTATCTGCTCCCTGTGGTTGATGAGAAATCAGCCATGCCAAAGCGCTGCCAAATGCTCCAATTGCCAACACAATCATCCACTGCCATTTTTCCAGATTGAGTCGCCTAGAAGCAACTGCTAAAATCATGCCTAGACCAAGGAACAAATAAGTCACCACAAAAAATACATCACCTAGGGAAACGATTGGCTCTTCTTTTAATACTATTTCGGTATAGCCGAAAAATATTCCGCCGAGAAAATAAGAAAGCATCCCGATGCCAATTGCCAGCCAAACATTCCGACCGCTGACAATTTGCGGACTGCGCCAATTCCTTAAGCATAATATCCCGGCACTTAAATAAGCCAATGCTTCAAAAATATTTGTACCAATTACGTACCATGCTGCACGACTTTGTGTGCCGTCTGCTCCTGGAATTTTGGCACTAAACAACAAAAAATACAATAGTGCCAGCACACCCCAGGCAATACTAGCCAAAACGATGTTTTGAGTGGTAAACAGGGATTTAGGAGGATATGAATTGTTGTAAGATGCTCTCATATGGCTTAACTGTATAAATGCATTCACAAGAGTAAGAGTATTTTGACAAAAAGGATGTAGGAGCGCGGTTGATGTGAACCTAACGGGTTCATTTAACAGATGAGCTTAAAATAAAATTTTTCACCAAAAGAAACTGCCGACGATATCTTGGTTATTGCCATAGTTTACTCAGTGGAGATTGATTTAGCCAACTGATAAAGTGCGAGCGCTCGGACGATGGCATATCTTGTAATGTGCCAGCCACAAGTTTTGCAAAGTTGGCATTGCCAAAATATCCTTTACCCAATCGATGCAGTTCTTGCAAAAGCAGAATTACATGATTTTCTTGCCAAGCTGGAAGTTTGGCTAACTGCAATGGGTTGGTTCTCAGCAAGTTATGAGCTGTCTCTGATGAGGATACCTGGGCAAATTGCTTTTGTTCTAAAACGGACGCAATATCTTTCTCAAATAATGACGCTTGTCGAGTTCCTAAAAGCTCTGCAATGTCAATATAAACCGCTTGCAGTAGTAATAGACTCGCTTGGATCAAAATTCCTATCTTGCTATGACTACCAGTGTCACTATCTAGTTGATCTAAGCGGATTTTACCCCAAACGCTGTAGCGCTCCGGTTCCTCTAACAAGACACAGGCTTTACCTCGGTTATCAGTTAATTCCCTCCACAGAGTTCTAGCTTCTTCCTCTTGATTAGCCTTGAAGACGCTAATCAAACGAAACGTTAGCTCCTGATAATGGAGGATCGGCACTTGCTGATCCCGTTTTGGGTGCTGAATCGACGATATTTCAACATCCTGCCGTTTGAGAATAAACATGGCACACCGAAATTAACTTTTGACAGGGGCATTCTTGATATGCTATCTATAATCGCACCGCAAGCTTATTGGCTCATAGTGCTTTCTTCTGGGCTTTTGGTTTGAGCGCATTTGCCCTCACCAATTCATTTACAACACAATATACAAGCAGGCAATACTCCATTTGTGAACGTTTTTCGTCTAAATTGGTAACAAGGCAACTTATTCAAGCCAATCGAAGTGAAAATGCATAATCTATAATAGATTGCATTTTGCCGTTAAGCACATATATAATAAAAAGGACTGACTCTTGTGGGAGCCAGTAATTTAATTTGGGTGTGTAACTCAGGGGATAGAGTAACTGCCTTCTAAGCAGTCAGTCGCAGGTTCGATTCCTGCCACACCCGTTTTAACTAAATACGAACCCTCAAGCATAGTAGCATGATCTGATTAAGTCAGATTGAGGGTTCATTTTGCTGCATCATACTAAAAACAAGGGTGATATTGCTGCAACCAAAGCGATCGCAGACCTAACACTGAAAGGATACTTAGTTTTTACACCAGTCGTTTGCGAGCATTTACCTTTTAATTTTGTCGCATACAAAGATGACAAATTTTACAGAATCCAAGCTAAATATTCTGGAGACAATAGAGTAGTAAATAAGACTATTTGGGTGGATAAAAATGGTATCCACCGCAGAAAGTATAATACAAAAGACTTTGACTTTTATGCTGTTTATCTACCTGATATAGATAAAGTTGTTTATCCATCAATTAACTTTGGTGGTTGCTGCATCAATACCCAAATACCTAATTCACCTACACCGTTTTACTGGTGGGAGGATTTTACAGACTTTACTGAAGAAGCGCTGAAGCGAACTTATAAAGAATTTGGTGTAGACTTAACAACGAGAAAGGTTAACCCAGACTCCAGAATTCACACTCGAAAAGTAAAAAGACCATCAAAAGAAGAACTGGAAAAACTAGTGTGGTCAAAGCCTACAGCGCAAATAGGGAAAGACTTTGGTGTTTCTGATAAGGCTGTAGAAAAATGGTGTAAGACTTATGGGATAGAGAAACCCCCTAGAGGATATTGGGTGAAGAAGGCTTATGGAAAAATAGAAGAATAGTTAAGCAATATCTTTTTTATAAAGCCCGTGACGAGGATTGAACTCGTGACCTCACCCTTACCAAGGGTGTGCTCTACCACTGAGCCACACGGGCGAAAGGCCTTAAACATTGGAAGTGTTAATTTCTCAACTATGCTAACGCATAATTCAATTTAAAATCAACACTTACAATTTGTAGTGAGATGGGCCGAGCTGGATTTGAACCAGCGTAGCTTTCGCAACGGATTTACAGTCCGTCTCCATTAACCACTCGGACATCGACCCATTTGGCTCACGATTTATAATATTAGCATAAGCTTTTGGAAATGCCAAGAGTTTTTGGAAATAAATTTTGGGAAGGCATTAATTGTCAGGCATCGCCGCAACAGAACGTAGAATAAAGCTAGGTTTACTCGTGTA
>JBPCQW010000076.1:0-3665 GCA_050997715.1 Hassallia sp. | reverse complement strand
ACTGGCAACTTGAACGCTGAAACCGCTTTCTTGCAAATAATCCTTGACGGCTTCACGCAATCCCGGTTCATCATCCACCAGTAACAGTTGTGCTGACATTTAAAGTTTCCTTGACACTACTTTTATTCAATTTAGCGGAAATTGGGGACTTGGGAATGGGGAATGAGGAATGGGGAATGGGGAAGAAAATTATTGCCAATCCAAAATCCAAAATCTCAAATCTCAAATTCCTAGAGCCAATCAATGATTTTAGCTTTTTCTGGCAATTGGGCATCTTTTTGCCCAGAGTAACGCGCTATGCCTGTGAATAAACCAATGGGTGTACTTAAGAAGTCTACAAGGCTGGCTTTACGGGCGATCGCTTGAAAGCTATTTTTTGGTATTTCTTTCAACAACCAACGCAGCAACAGATAGCCGTATTCCTTTGCCGTAGTCTCGCGCATCAATTCAATACCGTGCAGTTCGTGTAAATAGCGATTTGAGCGTCCATAGCGCCGCCATTGACTTTCTAGTTCTTTGAGTGTAGCGCGGTGGCGATGCTGGACGATCGCTGTTGGGGAAAATTCTAAACGCCCGATGTTTTCTTTGAGAATTCGCCAGCACATGTCAGCATCGCCACCAGTGGTCAGATAAGGACGGAACAAACCTGCTTTTTCAAATGCGATGCGTCGAATTGCTAAATTAGCGGTTTGACCGTATGGACAAAATTTATGGGCGAGGGTGTGCTTTTGTGATAAAGTATCTTGGCGATCGGCATATTGTTCTAGAAGCGTTTTGCCTGGTAACGCCGCAATTTCTCCGGCGACAATTGTCACATCTTGCTTGACAAAAGGCTGCACTAATGCTTCTAACCATTGATGTTGCGGACGGCAATCAGCATCAGTAAAGGCAATTATTTCACTAGTAGAGACGCGATTAATCGCGTCTCTACTAGCAGCGCGAATGCCTGTGTTGCGGGCAGCGTAAGAGCTTTGAATTTGCTTTTCGCTTAAAGTCCGAATTGTAATTGGGCAATGTTCGGCGGCTGTTTCTAAGAAAGTGAGAGTGCGATCGCTACTATTATTGTCTACCAGCAAATACTCAACCTGATGTTTTGGGTAAGTTTGCGCTAACAGACAAGAAATTAAATCGGGTAAGTCTTGTTCACCGTTATATATAGGCACCACTACGGACACATGAGGGAAAAAAGTGTTGGTGGTGGTGTCAAGTGGCTGATGATTCATGGATTTATGATTTTGGGGGTGGGATTAATTATTATTATTCCCAGTCCCAAATCGTAAATCCGTAGTATCATCTGCTTGTCTAATTCTACAATTTCAAATCTGCGGCGCGAACGCTCAACGGTTTTGACCGTTGATTTGCTGGGGATTGGGCGAAGTTTTTGCTAGATAAAGCGGCGATCGCCCGCGCATATTGTGGGTCGTTTTGAGTCGCCACCAAATTTGGATTAATCGCCAACTGACGCTCTTGCGCCTCTGACAAATCTATCTTGATATCGGGGGTAATCCCTTTATGGTTAATATCTGTACCTTCAGGGGTGTAGTAATGGGCAATGGTGATGGCTACGCCGGAACCGTCTGGCAGTTCATGCACTGACTGTACCAAGGCTTTACCAAAGCTTTGACTACCAACAACTACCGCTCGCTTATTATCTTTAAGTGCGCCGGTGAGGATTTCACTAGCACTAGCTGAGTTATTATCTATCAGTACTGCCAAGGGACGTTTTGTAATGGCAGTGTTATTTGCCTTGCTGAGTTCAGTTCCTCCCACACGGTCTACTGTCTTGACAATCCCGCCATTATCTATCCACATGCGAGCAATTTCAATGCTTGCAGTCAACAAACCACCGGGATTTCCACGCAAATCTAAGACGTAGCTATCAACTTGCTGACCGTTCAAATCGCGAATTGCTCGCCGCATTTGAGTGGAAGCGTGAGCGCTGAACTCTCGCAATTTGATATAGCCAACACGCTTTGAGCCTTCTTGCTTCAGTGTGTATTTCACCGTTGGCACTTCAATTGTGGCGCGTGTCAGCTTAACATCCATTTGTCTTTCACCCTGACGTGCAAGCCGTAATGTTATAGCAGTACCAGCTTTGCCGCGAATTAGCTTAGATGCGTCTTCTACTTTCAGGTCATGTATGGGTTTGCCGTCAATTGCTAGAATCTCATCGCCGGCTTTGATACCTGCTTTGAGTGCTGGCGAATTTTCTATGGCTTCCACAACGGTGAGTCGCTTGGTTTTTTCATTCAGTTCCATCCGAATGCCAATTCCAGAGACTTCGCCAGATGTTTGGCTAGTTAGGGCATCATACTGTTTCGGGTCCATGAACCGAGTGTAAGGATCGCCCAATTTTTTTAAAGCTTCCCGGATGGCTGTGTAAGCTTCGTCACGAGAAGAATAATTTTTGCTTAATAAGCTTTGTCTGGTTGCTTGCCAATCTTGTTGATTAAATTTGCCATCAACATATTCACGATTTACTAGTTGCCACACTTGGTCTACGATCGCTTTTGGGCTATCTTGTAAGGCGGCGCGGACGGAGCGACACCACGCTTGACCGAACACAGACAAAGTTGCTGTTGTGGCGATCGCTCCACCAATCAAGGCTACTTGGAGCGGCGAGGAACGTTTCGCAGATTGGTTCATGTATATAAGAAATGAATAATTGTGTTATTGACAGTTTAGCAATCTGGTTTTCCAGAAATTTATCGGTTTTGTGCTTATAAAGCTACAATTCCTTCATAATTTTGCCCTTTCAATTCGGCGGTTGCACTGCGTTACTTTTTAACAATTATCCTTCCGTTTGTCATCTCTTTCCGGAAGGTTAATCTTAATTATTGACACAAAGAGTGTGTGTCGTCCTCTCACCTTCAATTACTTTTAATAAGATAGCACTTGCTTGTTGCTTAAGTGTAGGTCTGTAGGACAAAATCCAATTTAGCTTTGAAGTGTGTGTGCCATGAGACGTATCTTTACAAAAAAACATTCATCGAAGATAGGATAAAACTCTGCAAAATGTGGCAAATGTTACAAAAATTAGCTCTGAGTTTATGTGCTGTGTTGGCTATTTGGCTGATTTTTATCACTATAACTCTACTCAATGCGTCATCCTCGCCCGTAAATGGCTTTTTTGTACTTGGTGGCAGCATTACTAGAGAAATTTATGTTGCCCAAGAAGCAAAAAAATCTCCCGAAACGCCGATTTTAATTTCTCGCGGTTCTCAAGACCCTTGTATTTGGCTGATTTTTCAACGAGAAGTAGCACCATTTCAAAATGTTTGGTTAGAACATTGTGCTGATTCCACCTTTGAAAATTTTTATTATGGTATTCCAATTTTGCGCCGTTTGGGAGTGCATAAAGTCATGCTTATTACTTCCCCAACTCACTTACCAAGAGCCAAATGGTTAGGACAAATTCTTTTAGGTGCTCATGGTATTTGGGTAGAACCTGTGATTGTTCAGGAAAAAGGCATTCCCGGTAATCAGGAGTCTTGGTTGAAAACGGGAGCGGATGTAACGCGCAGTATATTTTGGGCAGGTTTAAGTCAATTTATTCAGCCAAAATGTTCAAATGTGACTAGACTAACTGAAGTGAATATGCAAGATTGGCAGCAACGAGGTTTTCGGTGCGAACGGCAGGGGAATTTGGGGAGATGAGGAGGGGG
>JBPCQW010000528.1:0-6235 GCA_050997715.1 Hassallia sp. | reverse complement strand
TCTTTTGCACTTTCAAAAGCAACTTGCATTACTGACTGAATCTTCTTCGGGTCGGGTTTTTTGCCCCCCATCAAATCACCGAAGTAAACACAAGCACCTTCACCCAAAGACCAAGTATAAGCCGCTGCCCACGATGCGGCAATCACGCTACCAAAACCTGGTATAAATTTAATTAACTCGCGAGCGATCGCCTTTGCCAGAAAACCACCTGCGATCGCACTCACCAAACCCCCCGCTTGCGATGGTGTCAATGTCTGTCCATACAATTTACCCAGCAACCCCACCATCGATACTTGCAATGCTGTTAATACTGGCATTGTCGCTAGTGGCAATGGCACTGCTGCGACTGTAGCTGCCATGATTGCAAATGCTAACATGTAACGGCGTCCCACATCGCGGTAGAGGTTGCCAATTTGCTCACCAGCAGAGCGATCCAATAACTGATAAATCGCTTGGGATTCGGCTTCTGGGAGTAAATCTGCTAATGTATCTCTCAGCGCTTCTAAGCCATAAAATACTGGTGTGTAGCCATCTTCTTCTAAAGTAAAATCGATCATAATCGAGCGATCGCACACTCCACTAAAAGCTTTCTCAATTGCCGTGAATGCTCGCTTCACCTCCTGATAATCTGGTGGATAAATCGGATGATCTGCCGTAGCGGGAGGATAAACTTCATGCAAGCAAGTAACCGCTAGCAAACAGGGAATATCTGGATATTTCTGACGTAATTCTTTCGCAATTTCTCGTAGCGAGTCAACAGCAAAATCGTTGATTTTCACCGTGAGAATCAAAATTCTCGCACCGCGACTTTCTTTTTGCAAATCGGCAATTAATTCTTGAATGATTGCCTTTTGTTCTTGATACACATCTCCCAAACCGACCGTATCCGTAAAAATAAGTAAAGGCAGGTCATTTGAAGGATAAGCGTAGCGTTCAGTATGTTGCGTATGCGGACGATATCCTTGACCGACAATTTCGGCAGAAACTCCCGTCAGTCCCCGGACAATTGAACTTTTTCCGGCTTGTGGTTTACCAATCAGCAACGCTTCAGTAGTTGGTAGTTCGGCGCGAACTGTCTGCAATATCTCTGCAACTTGAGCTTCGCTGACGCTCAACTGTTTGACAAGTCTTTGTGCTACTTGCTCTACGGGTAAAAGTTGCATCATGCGGTTTGTTGCATTATTCCAGACACCAACGATGCGGTTTTTACTGGAATCATTGCCCGCAGTTTTCACATCATCAATCGATTCACTCGACTGCTGAGAATCATCTGATGGCAAGTTAGCATCATTTTGCTCAGTCATGTGCATCAAGGTAGATAGACTCTATCATTCAGGAGGCTTCATGTTTTAAATCCAGAAGACCGCCTGTAGTCATTTTAGTTGATGAGACGATCAGCCGAGAAAATTTTATGGCAAGCGTGAAAAGTTAGGCACTACCGTGTTGAAGATACTAAAACTCGCTTGCACTCTGGGCAACCTGCCTCAGTGCAAGAAAAGCCTCCTTTAAAGGTTGGCTGACAGCACTTTCGGGTTCTGCTAATACTAACTGTTGATACGCTTCTAAAAACTGCAATCGCAGTCGGTGAAATAAATGCAAAAAGTGCTGCAAAAAACTCAGACAATCTAATACTACAATCTCAATACCAATTCGCCCGTATATACTTTTGGCATAATCTCGAACTCGCTGTTCAATCAAATCGGTGGTAATGAAGATGTAGTTATCAACTCGCTTGTTACTGCTGTTGATTTTTTGTAAGGCACGGTCAATATCTTCTAAGGTGACACGTCGCGTTTTCATTTCATAGCTCGTAATCACATTTGTATCATCAACCAATGTGATTTCAATGTCTCCTAATGCCCCTGTCTGCTCATCCGCTGCGTTGTGAGCTTCAAGCGGCAAAAAACGTTCTCCAATGTATTGTTCGGCTACTTGGTAGGCGGCAGCAACAATTAATACCAGTAATACCGGGAGGCGACTCGATCCTCTACACTCTAAATGCTGATTGATTAAGGTGATAATTTCTTCTGCTGATAAAGGTATCGCACCTTCAAATTTATTCAAATCGGCTAGCAGGGTTGCCATACGCTGTCGCTTTTCGTTTCGGGCAATGATGAGACAGCGGATGGTTTCTGTCAGTAGATCAAGAGCGGTTATTCTGCGTTGATCGACATCATCCAGTAATTGCAAAGCGGCTTCATATAGTTTGGGTGGTCGTCCAACTAAGTTGACTGTCGGGGTTAAGGTTGTGTTGCGGTTACGCAGGGCAGGTGTCAAAAATGCAGTGGTTGGATTGCAAGGTAATTCGTGCTTGTTGATAAAGGCGGTTATGAAATTTTCATCGTAATAACGCCCAGAGTAGCTATCGGGAGTACCAATTTCCGTGTAAGGTTTTCGGATATCAATGTCTAAACGGTGGATCGCTGCCAGGGAACAGGCAAGTAACAAGCGAACTACCGCTCGATTGCCCACATACCTAGACACATAGTCAATTTTCTCGGCGATCGCATCTGAGGAAACAATTGATTGACCAATCGATGCTTCGGCTTGTTGAAAGGCTACATCAAGGATAGCTGGCGGTGTTGTGAACATTCGCTCTCGTCTAGGTTGTGTGTTGCCCAATCTAAGTCATAATTTACCCAAAGTACTTCCTGCCTCAACTGTTTGATCGAGTGGCAGTGTTTCAAAGGTGCTTTGATGCATTTCCAATCACCGTACAATTCCTGCATCAGTTGACAATCATAACCGGAAAGGGCAACTTTACCTTGAATACTCCGCAGAACATGTGCAAGTTCTCGATGCTCGTTGTCCGTCATCTCGTAAGCGTAAGCTTTACCCCCACGCGAATCATGAGGGTAAGGAGGGTCACAATAAAATAATGTTTCTTGGCTGTCGTAACGTCTAATAACCTCGGTTGCCGTATCGTTTTCTATTTGAACACGCAAAAGCCGCTGTACAATTTCTGACAGTCCCTCAACGCTACCCAGCCACCGGGAAACTGCGCCAGCCATGTTCGCACGACTAGTAAGTTTGCAGTGTGCCCAGCGCCCAACGCTTGCAGTTTGTGCTAAACCTGTTCTTACTTGTCGTGCGCGGACAAAAAAACGTCGCGATCGCTCCAGATCCGATAAATCTTCCTCCTTGATCGCAATAGCAGTCCGAAATTCCTCACGAGAAAACGGCGTTAGTCCAATTGCCTCAATCAATGCGTCTTTTTGCTCGCGTAGCACTCGAAAGAAGTTAACCACCTCACCATCAATATCATTGTAGGTTTCAACAGGCGAAGGTTCCCGGTTCAACAGCACGGCTGCCGACCCTCCAAACGGCTCGCAGTAATGAGTCGTTGAGGGTAACAAGGGTAACAGCCAGTCCAAATGACTGTACTTGCCCCCATACCAACCAAATGCGATTTTCTTCGCCATAAACGCCAACCTCAAACGAATGAATAAACATAAAAGCCTCTACCTTTTCACTTTTATATGGAAAAGGAGAGACAAATAATTATTGACCAATAACTAATTTTTGCATTAAAGTTTTTGCCAGTTGAGCGATCGCTTCCCAATCTCCACTATTTACCAGCTTTTTCGGAAATAATTCACTACTCAAACCAACGGCTACCGCTCCAGCAGCTAAAAATTCCTGAGCATTTTCTAAAGTAACACCACCTGTGGGAATCAAGGGAATTTGTCCCAATAGTCCTTGTAGACTTTTAATATAATTAGCTCCTCCCACCGCTTGCACGGGAAACACCTTGACACAACTTGCACCTTGTGTATATGCGTTAACAATTTCTGTGGGAGTCAACGCCCCTGGTATAATCGGTACATTGTTCGCGACTGCGGTTTGAATCATAACTGAGTCAACGTGGGGTGTAAAGAGAAATTGCGCTCCAGATGCGATCGCCATTTCCATATCATTAAGATTTAACAGCGTACCAGTACCAATGATGCATTCTGGTAATTCTAAACGCAGTTGGGCGATTAATTCCGCAGCGCGATCGCTATTCCAGGTGATTTCGATTAACTGCATTCCTCCTGAAGCGATCGCCATTGCCATTTTACGTCCCAGTTCAAATTCTGGAGCGCGAATCACGGCGATCGCTCGATGTTTTTGCAGTTGTGATAACCAAATTTGATTAAACATCTAAAATTCAACAGCGCTAACAGTTGTTTTGGCAAACGTTACAGGCTATCATATTTTTCTTTGCTTGCATATCAGAATACAGGAGTCAGAATACAGGAGTCAGAATACAGGAGTCAGAATACAGGAGTCAGAATATAGGAGTCAGAATGAGTGAGAATCAATTAAGTTTCATTTTATACAAAAATTTTATTGAAGAGCGCTCTTCTTACTCAGGGGATATTAAACCATTTATTGATCTCCACTCGTACCGAATTAATTCTGACTCCTGACTCCTGACTCCTGACTCCTTCACAAACACGTTTATTCTGCACGCAAATGAACCTTCATAAATTATCATCTTCATCAGTTATGGCGTTGATAATCGCAGCAACCGTTGCTAGTGGTGCAAACTTATTTCCATCGTTAGCACAATCGCAACTAACACCAGCCGATAAATCTAGGCAAAGCTTTCAACTAGTTTACCAATTGCGCGGACATATATGGAATGTTGCCTCTCTTGCTTTAAGCAAGGATGGGCAAATACTTGTTAGTGGTAGTTTTGACCAAACAATTAAGGTGTGGAACCTGAGTACAAAAAAACTGCTGTCTACCTTAGAAGGACATCAAGATGGAGTTAATGCCGTTGTCATTAGTCCAGATGGACAAATTCTAGTTACTGCTGGGGGAACAGCGCAAACTAATACTGATAAGAGTATCAAATTGTGGAACCTGCATACAAGAAAATTGTTTGGTACTCTACAGGGTCATTCTCAGGGCATTACTTCCCTTGCGATCGCTCCAGACGGGCAAACTCTCATAAGTGCTGGTTACGACAAGACTATCAAATTATGGAACCTGAATACAAGAAAACTGCTTGCCACTTTAACCGGACATTCTAGCCGAGTTAGTTCTATTGCCATCAGTCCGGATGGGCAAACTCTAGCTAGCGGTAGTGGTGCGGTGGATACTACAGACAATATCATCAACTTATGGAACCTGAAAACAGGAAAATTACTGCGTACCCTGACTGCACATTCCAGCGCAATTAGTTTTCTTGCCTTTAGTCCCGATGGGGAAACGCTTGTCACCGGTGCAGATCCTTCTGTGAAGATATGGAACGCAAACACCGGAGAATTGCAGCGTACTTTAAATTTATCTTCAATTGGGAGCATCAGTGCGATCGCCATCAGTCCGGATGGACAAACGCTGGTTAGTGGTGCTTTAGATACTTCGGTTAAGTTGTGGAATTTGTCAACTGGAACGCTACTAAAAACGTTGGTGCAATCTCCGAGCAACAATCAAAATTTTGATCGTCTTGCCCCTAGTAGTATCGCTTTTAGTCCCGATGGCAAAACCCTTATTATTGGTCATGGGGGTGAAGCAGCTTTGTCTAATTTTACCATTGACATTTGGCGGATATCTTTCTAAGAAGGAGATATACATCTATAGTGTGAGAAAATTACAAGCGATCGCCTAACTTAAGTAATACTTTTTTTCAATTCATAAGTATTTTTTTATCCCTTAAGTCGTATTTAAATCTATCAATCCCAGGTTAATCATAGCTTTTGGGATTTTTTGCAAAATAATCAGCCATTAGTTTTAATCAACATAGATTAAATTCTGTCGCCAGCAGGAGGTAAACAAACAAAGTAATGTTTACGCTATTCCTAGATAGATATTTTAAACATCTTAGGAACAGCAGTATGCCTCTTTACAAACTCGAAGACTTTGACCCCAACTACCGAGAGACTTTTGATGGTGATGACATTAAAGCTTTGGATCTCTATACCGAAGGTAAAGAGAAAATTGGTTCAGTAGATGATGCATTAGTCGACCCAGAAGGTCGTTTTCGTTATTTAGTCATTAATACAGGTATTGCTTCTTTAGGTAAACAAATATTACTTCCGATTGGTCTATCCCATATTGACTATACTGAAAAGCGCGTCTACGCTAATGGACTCAGCAAAGCACAAGTAGAACGTTTACCTGAATACAAAGACAGCATAACCGTTGATTACGATTATGAAGAACAGGTACGCAATGTTTATCGTCCTGAAGGTAAAAAAGTTAATTACAATCGCGATACCTACAATTATGAGCATGAACCTTCTTT
>JBPCQW010000039.1:0-4329 GCA_050997715.1 Hassallia sp. | reverse complement strand
ATATTTACCGATGCTGCTGTGTTTTGCAGAACAATCCCCATTTGTTCTGCGATAAATTGATAGAGGTTTTTGAATATTTCTAAGCGAATTGGATCGGGTTGAGATGTTGTATACATTTTTAACTCCTGAAAAAATCGTAGTAAGCGCTTAAGCGCTTTATTTAAGCACTGAAGTGCTTACTACTGCGATCGCGAAATGTGCAAAATTTCGCCTGTTAGAGAAAATCCGGCACGGGTGTAAATTCGCACTTCCTCTTCATGTGCTGCCATGAGAAACGCCACCGTAACACCTGCGTCGAAAGCTTCTCGCACCAGTCGGGTTGTCAAGGCTCCTGCTATCCCCCGTCGGCGAAAAGCAACACGCACACCGATACCAGCGACTTCTGTTGTTTGATTTCCCGGCACGGTACACACTCCAGCCCCCGCAGGTTCTTTGTTTGATGCTACACGAGCAAGTACGGCGATTGCACCTGCTGCTAAACTATTGCCAAGACGTTGACCATCTTCAGGGCAAGGTTCCGACTCTCCGTAAGCCTCGTTTTGCACCGTAACTGTAGCAAGCATCTGGGCGTCTGAAACTGCTACGATTAATTCGATGTCTGGGGGAACGGGAAGCGATCGCTCTAAACCAGGAGTGCAAGTCATAAGTGGTAAGCGTCCCTCAACGGTGAAACCAGCAGCTACTAATGCTTCCTCCACAGCAGGTGCGAGTGTTGCAACGTACTCTAAACGCGGCTTTCGTCCGCGACTTTCATAAGCAGCGATTAAAGCGTTTACGTCGCTGAGTGAAGGTGTGGCTGCGTCATCGGGGATAGCATAGTTAAGAAAGGGATTGGCACTATGGGGGTTGAAGGTAGCGAGAAATGGTCCGATTTGCTCTGTGTCACGTTGCTGGCTTGCCGCGAAGCGCAAATATGACTGAATGCGAGATTCCATGAATAGCCTTTTTATTGTAAAACTGTGTTGAGGTTAGTGTAGCGAGGGTGAGTATTTTGAAGCACACACGAGTGCTTACTACGAATAAATTAAAGACGTTCTAAAATTAGATGATTACGCTCAGTTAATTTTGCTTTCCATAATGGTTCAACTACAATTGTGCTAATTTTTTCAACAATAATTGCCGGTCCACTAATACTATCTTTCGGCTGTAAATCTTCTCGTCGATAAACGGGTGTATCATGCCATTTATCAGCACTAAACATGCGTACTCTCTCAACAGATGTGGGGATTTCATCTAGAGGACGCTTACGAGTAATTAAGGGTTCTTCGGGAGTATCCATTTTTTGAATCACTTCTACTGAAACCGATTCAATAATTAAGATTTTCTCTAATTGAATGAAACCATAACGCGATTTATGTTCAATCTCAAATTGTTCTCGCATTACCGCTACATCCAAGGCAAAATCAACGATCAAAGTAGAGTTAGTGCCCTCATATTTAAAATTAACTTTTCTGACTATTTCCTCTTCGCTGCTTGCTTTAACCTCACCTGCCCTATCGGGCATCCTCTCCTTACTAAGGAGAGGTAATTCACTTCTGGCTTGAATTTCTAAAGACTCCATTAACTTCTGTAATTGAATAATTGATGCTTGCGTTAAAGGCTGTTCTACTCCTTGTTCTCTAATCGCTCTAACATCAGCTAATCCCATTCCATAAGCAGAGAGAACTCCAGCATAAGGATGCAAAAATATCTTTTTCATCCCCAAAGTATTGGCTATTAAACAAGCAACTTGTGCCCCGGCACCACCAAAACAACAAAGCACATATTGAGTCACATCATAGCCTCTTTGGAGACTGATTTTTTTAATCGCATTCGCCATATTTTCGACAGCGATCGCTATAAATCCAGCGGCTACTTGTTCGGGTGTACGAGCATTTTTTGTAACCGCTTCAATCTCTTGGGCTAATTCTGTAAACTTCTCAATAACAATATCTTTATCTAAAGGCAAATTACCATCAATTCCAAAGACAGAAGGAAAATATTGCGGGTGAATTTTGCCTAACATCACATTAGCATCTGTAACCGCTAAAGCTCCACCACGTCGGTAACAAGCAGGTCCAGGATTTGATCCAGCAGATTCGGGTCCCACACGAAAACTAGATCCATCAAAAAATAAAATTGAACCACCACCAGCCGCAATCGTATTAATTGCTAATACGGGAACCCGCATCCGCGCTCCAGCAATTTCGGAATTCAATTGTCGTTCATATTCTCCTTTATAGTGAGCAACATCTGTACTTGTTCCACCCATATCAAAGGTAATTATTGACTCAAAACCTGCTCTTTGGCTACTTTGAACTGCGCCGACAATTCCCCCAGCAGGACCACTCAAAATACTATCTTTGCCTTGAAATTGTTGTGCATCGGTTAACCCTCCATCAGATTTCATAAACATTAATCTGACTTGAGGTAACTGACTGGCTACAGAGTTAACGTAGCGACGCAGAATCGGAGTTAAATAAGCATCTACGACTGTTGTATCTCCTCGGCTGACCAATTTCATTAAAGGACTAACTTGATGAGATACAGATATCTGCGAAAATCCGATTTCAAGCGCGAGTTCGGCAACTTGTTGCTCGTGTTCAGGATAGCGATCGCTGTGCATAAAAACAATGGCACAACTGCGAATTCCTGTATTATAAATCGTTTGTAAGTCGTTTTTTACTTGTTCTATATTTACAGGGGTTAATTCCTGACCGTGGGCATCATATCGTTCATCAACTTCAATTACCTGCTCATAAAGCATCGTTGGTAAAATGATATGACGGGCAAAGATGTTAGGACGGTTTTGGTAGCCTATTCGCAAGGCATCTTTAAAGCCTTTGGTAATGAGAAGAACTAGGCGATCGCCTTTTCTTTCTAACAGTGCATTTGTAGCAACTGTTGTGCCCATTTTGACTACTTCTATCGTTTCTGTGGGAATAGGTTCGTTACTTGAAAGACCGATGATATCGCGAATTCCTTGAATTGCCGCATCTTGATATTGTTCGGGATTTTCTGAAAGCAATTTATAAACTATCACCCATTGCTGGTTAGGCAGGGGAACTATTAGAAAGCGTTCGGGATGCGTTGATAGTCTGTCTATAATTGCCTGATTATTGGTAACAGCGACAATATCTGTGAATGTACCACCGCGATCGGCAAAAACTTTTAACATTACTCTGTTTCCTGGTCTTTGGCTAACATTTATCTATATCATCTTTTAATTAACTTTATTTTCAGCAAATTGCTTTGCCAATGTTTAAGCAATGGGAGAGCAAGCCGTTATCATTAATTTTTTTAAACAAGTTAACAAATATAGATACTCAATTCGTTTGCTGCCAAACAAACTGCCCCTGCTTGTTGATATAATTAGCCTTACCGCCAATATATACTAATGCCAATTCATCAGTGAATGCGAGTGCTAAATCAAATCGGGGTGGAATAATCATTTTTCCTGTTTTGTCGATATAGCCGTATTTGTCATGAATTTTTACAGCAGCCAGCCCTTGAGAAAATTTTGTTACTCTCTCAAATTTAGAAACAATTGCTACCTGACCTTTAAAGTTGATAAAGCCCCATTTTTCACCAATTTTAACTACTGCCAGTTTATCGTTAAATTCCCATGCATCATCAAACTGTGGCTTAATTATAACTTTACCAGACGCATTGATATAGCCATACTTGTCTTTAATTTTGATGGCTGCTAAATCTTCAAAAAAACCTAAAGTTTCATCAAATTGTGGCGGAATAACTATGTTCCCATTAGAGTTGATATAGCCCCACTTGCCATCAATTTCAACTGCTGCTAATCCTTCGTTGAAGTGCAAGGCTCTATCGAACTGCGGTTTAATTACTACTTTACCGCTAAAGTCAATATAGCCCCATTTTTCATCGATTTTAACTGCTGCTAGCCCATTTTTAAAAGCCAAAGCTTCATCAAACTGTGGTTTAATAACTAATTGACCATTAGCGTTAATATAACCGTATTTGTAATCAATTAATACTAACGCCAGTTTATTTGAGAACGAAAAAGATAAACGATATTGCGGAGGAATTATCTTTTTTCCTGTTGTGTCGATATAGCCATATTTGTCATCAATTTTTATCTGCGCTCGTTCGTCAATAAAGCTCCAAGCTAAATCAAACTGCGGCTCAATGACTATTTTTCCACTTTGGTCAATAAAGCCATATTTGCCATTTTTGATAATCCGAAACAGTTGGGTTGACACTTGTTTTTGTTTTTGGGACAGACTTAATGCAGTGGTTTGCTGCTGATAATTAGCAGTTGTTCCATAAAAAATACTCAGGCAGACAATAAAGGAAATAGCTTTATTCATAGGACAGCTT
>JBPCQW010000038.1:0-3517 GCA_050997715.1 Hassallia sp. | reverse complement strand
GATTTACCACAGCAAATAGAGGCTTTAGCGTTCGATTTAATTTATATTCCTCCTGCACCCATCATTAAAAATCTTCACTTTCGGGGTGCTGCTTGGCAAGTTGGCGAAATGATTGTACCAGCAGGTTTACATTTTTGCGGTAGAGAAAGTAGCAATGAGTAATCAAAACTTAGTTATCAGATTAGAACCCCGCAGTATTTGTGCATCTTTGCCTAATAAACTATCTTTTATAGGTAATGCACTTCAGCACCAAGTTGATGTATTTGAACAATCTAAGGATGCAGATATCATCCTTGATTTAGCACCAACTGGCACAGGTAAAACGAAAGCAGGACTATCAGTATTAAAACATCAACCAAATCAAAGTGCTATTTACATTGCTCCAACTAATGCTTTAATTGAACAGCAAACAGAAGCAGCAAAACAGTTTGTTCGTGATGCTAATTTACCTCATGTTGTGAAATCAGCTTCAGCTAAAGATATTAAAAGCTGGACTGATGATAAAGTTGGTCATCGTTCAGGAGAAAAGCTGTATAATGTTTTGCGAAATCCCGCTACAGTTTTCAATGATGTTGGAGCGAATACACCAATTCTATTGGTAACAAATCCTGATATTTTCTACTATGCAACTTTCTTTGCATATAACAATCTGGATAGAGGCAATATTGCTGCTGGTTTTTACACCAAATTTTCTACAGTCATTTTTGATGAGTTTCACCTCTACGATGCTAAACAGTTAGTAGGAATGCTGTTTTATCTTGCTTATTCTCACGTTTTTCGGTTTTTTGAAAATGGACGCAAGGTAGTTTTACTCACAGCAACACCAGAACCAGCTTGTGAATTAGCATTGCAGAATTTCAAACAAGCTGGTGTGAAGATAGCAAGAATTAATGGAGAAGCTGGTAATACTAATCTTTTACCGTCACAAACAGCAGTTAATCTGGAATTAAGACCAAAACCAGATAGTAAGGAAGAGTGGCTAGCAGAGTTAGCAGCAGAAGTTGTTCAACGTTTTCGAGAAAGACCTGATGAAAACGGTGCTGTAATTCTTGACTCTCTTGATAATATTAATCGTCTATCAGATTTACTGCGACAGCAAGGAATTGGTGATGACATTGGACGCATTACAGGCCCTGCACCCAAAAAAGATAGACAAAGGGCTATGCAGTGTCAAATCATTTTGGCTACCAGCACTGTAGATGTAGGATTTAACTTTGAAAGACATCCTGAACCGAAACGACAAAATTTAGATTGGTTGATTTTTTCAGCACGCGATCGCGCCGCATTTTGGCAGAGAATTGGTAGAGTAGGGCGTGTTTTGGGTAAATCTGAAACTAATATTGACTCAGAGGCCATTGCTTACTTACCAGCTAACGCCTGGGAAGAAGGTTTAACTTCTCTAGATACTACTGGGGGACGTACAGCACTAAAAGACTTACTCGAAACACTTCCCTGTTTAGATAAGCCTTTTTTAACAGCTTACTGGCGTTCAGAAGCATCTCTAGAAATTGCACGTCCTTTGTTATATCTGGAAGAAGTGTTTGAAAATTTAGCAGGTGCTGAATTAATTCCAAAACTGTTTGAGACTTTAAAATCAGTTTTAGAAGGTAAACGTACTTGGGAAGAATATCGCCGCAGAATGAAAGTTTTACGAGGTGCTGAAAACATTGCTGACAAGTCTCTAGAAAAATTAAAAACAGGCTGGAAATATCTCAAACATGGTCAGGCTTTCGTCAAAACCTATATCAAGGTAAAATCCCCTGAAGAGTGGGATGATTTACAAGCTGGACGCACAACTTTAGAAGCATACGAGGATGTGTTTAAACAAGATGATGTACTGGCTGAACTAAAAGAATTTGCTGAGGTTTTTAGTACAAGCTATGCACCATTATTTAGCTTTCGTTATAGTCTCTTTGAAAATTTGCCAATTCGTGACCCGCATAATTTAGTCACAGATGAATCTGAAGAAACACAGTTAGAACCTTTTCATCTATTACGTTATTACGAATTTGCTCAAAATGGTGACTTTATCGAAATCAAAAGTCGTGCTACCGAAACCTATAAACTTAGCTTTAGAATGCGTTATCTTGGTAGCCGACAAGAGTTTGTTAATACAGAGCTAAATAAGTTAACAGCTTTTAAAAATTGTCAAGTTGTCCGCAGTATTGGAGAAGCAGTACGACCAACGCCTGAATTACAGGCATTGTCAAAACACTTGTTACCAGGAGTAATTATTTGTTCCCGAACCAATGCTGCTGCTATTTTTCAATTACATAAACAAGGAATTATTTCCTATCCTATAACTATTGTTTGCAATGATGGTGAAAGACAATACCAATTTCTAGCAGGCTTGTCAGGAATTTTAACAATGGCAATGAAGTTTAAACAGCTACGTCTCCCAGATGATGAAGTTTTTATTGCAGGATAAATAATTAAATTCTCGTACCAATGCTGCGAAAATGCTTAGTTTACACCAACAAAATAAAGTATGCCTCACAGCCTCATTCTTAACTTCATTCCCCAATCTCCCATCTACCCCGAATTTTTAACTGGTAGACATCTCCACGCTCTATTTCTTACCCTCATCAGTTCTGTTGATTCAAGCTTGGGAGACTATCTACACTCCTCCAACGCAGACAAGCCTTTTACTCTTTCTCCCTTACAAATACAACCAAGCCACAAAAATCATCACACGTTGCAATTATGTCATCAAAAACCCATCACGCCTGGTACTCCCTGCTGGTGGCGTATTTCCCTACTTGATGACACTTTATTTCAAAAATTAACCCCATTGTGGCTAAACCTCAACCCCAATCACCCTTGGCATTTAGGTTCTGCTGATTTATTTATTACGAGTATTCAAGGTACGCCACAATCAACTCAACCTTGGGCGAATGCTTGCACCTACGCACAATTGTATGAACAAGCATCAGAAAGCGATCGCACTATTAACTTCACTTTTGCCACCCCCACTGCATTTCGTCAAGGAGGATATGACACTGTACTACCGATTCGAGAATGTGTATTTAATAGTCTTCTCAGTCGCTGGAGTAAATACAGTGGCATTGAATTTGATAATATCCCCGTCGAATCTATTTATCCCAGTTTTTTTAATATCAATACTCAAGTTGTAAGCAACTATGACAGCAAATTTATTGGCTGTGTTGGCGAAATTAGCTATCGAATTTTGGGCGATGTCGAACCAATATCAATCAAACAAATCAATGCCTTAGCTGATTTTGCATTATATGCAGGCGTAGGGCGAAAAACAACGATGGGTATGGGTATGGTACGTCGTTTCAATTAGAACTTAAAAAATATGCATGATTTAGAATACGTTTCCATCGCTGCCTTAAACCAATATAGCTACTGTCCACACCGATGTTGGTTGATGTTTTGTGCAGGAGAATTTATTGACAACCAATACACAATTGAAGGCACAAGTTTACACGAGCGCGTTCATACTGTTGGTGAGGTAAACCGTGAAGAAACTTGGCAAATTCGAGCAATTTGGTTG
>JBPCQW010000025.1:0-2782 GCA_050997715.1 Hassallia sp. | reverse complement strand
AGCAGAGAGTGACTATGAGCTCTTTACTAAAGGTGAAAAACATGTATTCAATTCTCACGGGCTGAAAAAGCAAGACTTTATTCTAACATTTAATGAAAAAATGAAGTCCTCAATAAAGGAATCATAGTCTTCCAGAAAGGCGATGATAAATTAGACTAATCCGGATTTTATTATGTAGTAAGAAAAGGAGATGGACAGAATGACTAATCCGCAAGAATTTTACATAGCTTGTCCTCAGTGCAACTTTTCGAACAAAACAATCGCACCGGCCAAATACAAGGAAGTTGTCTACCAGCCATGTAATAATATTGAAGATCAAGAGGATCACAATATCAGAGATCAAATTATATGTGACAACTGTCATAACAACTTTGACTTCTACTGGTGTGCTGGACATAAAATAAAAGGAAATATTGACGAGCAAAGGAACCCTGACGATGTTATCAAATGGCCTCAAACGTAACTACATGTCCTAATAGATTTGATAAAAGAGAATTACCTAAATAGAGAACGACTGTTGAATATGACCGTCGATGATTTGGCTGTCATCTTAAATATTGATGTAGAAGCTGCAAAACTAATCATAAATTCAGTAACAAATTACTCAAGTTTGATGCTTCATGATATGAGAGAACTCAGGTAAAGTAGCGCAGGCAAACTGAAATTCTTTACTATTTTGTAGCTAGCATAGCTTTTAGAAGAACGATATTATTCTTTTATTTATTTGGAGCGAAATTGACAGGTTTAAAATAAGTCTAATTTTCCATAGCAGTATAGCTAGTAAACTGAATAGAATCAAGTGTTGGCTGAATCTTATTTAATATTGAATCAAATTTATCCGTTGGATTGAGAAGAATTATTGCATATATCTCATTATGTTTCTGGGTAAGAATTAACATACCCTTGTAAGGAATATCATAACCTTCAGGTATCTGCCGTAAAAGGTCATTTGCTGGTATCATGCCCGAGGAAGAATTCAGGAGTTTTGAAGGAGAAGAAAGATTCAGGAAATATCTGTAACCGTGATTGTTGAGACCAAATGTTAACTGATCCGCGGATTCCAGTATTCCTTTATATTTCAAATATTCGGTCAGAAAAGGACCGACTAAGAATAAAGGAAATCCTAAATTATCCGGAGCTTTGATTATTGCAAAAACGCTTTTCGTAGAATTTTGAAACCATATCATCGTAGTCGAATTATTTGTAGGATTCCGTTCCCAATCCAGAGGAGGAGTCACCTTAATCTCATTCTCAATCTCGCTAATGGCAAGGCCTGGACTAAATAACAGCGAAAATGTTGTGATTAAGATCATTAGCATCATAATTCTATTCAATCTTCCTCATTTTTTAATACTGCTTATTCCTTTTAATGCTAACCAAAATATATCCAAGTTATCCCAATTGGCGCAGAGTTAAAATTAATCCAGGAATAGTGTCAATTGAAAATATAGCCTCGCTCAGAGCACATATTATTACGTTCAATAGGAATTTTTTACGACACAAAGTAAGTGTGGAAGAAGAAGACGAGGTTAGGAAAAATGTCTATATGTTTTTAATAATATTAAAGGTGCACTCCATCATTGCGATGGCTCACTCAGGGGAATATTACCGACCAATAATATGAATAAAAGTAAAGTGAAGGTAAACCTAAATCATAGAAGCGATTTATTTTCTAATCCTTAAATACAATAATTTTGATATATCGCAAGTAATCATCATGTCTACTACACAATTTACCTCTGAATCAAGCGGTCAATACAGAGTTAAGGCTTATTCTGCAACAAGTTCCACCTCACCGCTTGCTACAACAGTCGTCTTGAGACGGGAGCCGGGTGACCACGACGTTCAAATCGAAATTCTATTTTGTGGTATCTGTCATTCTGATCTTCACCAAGTCCGTAATGAATGGAGCATCATGCCTACTGTCTACCCCTGCATTCCAGGTCATGAGATAGTTGGCAGAGTCACAAAGGTCGGCTCTTCAGTTACCAAATTCAAGCCCGGAGACCTCGCTGCCGTCGGATGTCTAGTTGATTCTGACGGCTCGTGTCTCGATTGTCAAACTGGTCTTGAACAGTTCTGTCCCAACTTGACTCTTACCTATAACTCACCTGATCCTTACTTGGGAGGTGTTACCTACGGGGGATATTCGGACAGCATAGTGGTTAAAGACCATTTTGTACTTCATGTTCCTTACAACCTAAATCTTGCCGGAGTAGCACCACTACTCTGTGCCGGAATAACAACATACTCACCTATGAGACATTGGGGTGTTACTACTGGTAAGAAAGTAGGGGTAGTTGGTCTTGGTGGGCTTGGACACATGGCGGTGAAGTTTGCTCATGCCCTTGGCGCTTACGTCGTTGTCTTTACCACTTCTCAGAATAAAAAGGATGATGCGGTTCGTCTTGGCGCTGATGAAATTATCGTATCCCGCGATGTTAGCCAGATGAAAAAACACACACGTAGTTTTGATTTTATACTCGATACCGTTTCTGCTGAGCATGACATTGACGCATACATTCAACTACTTCGCAGAGATGGAAACATAACCCTCGTAGGCGCTCCAGATAAACCTCATGTGCTCTCTGTATTTGGACTATTGTTCCAGCGCCGCAGCATCTCTGGTTCTCTTATAGGTGGCCTTGCCGAAACGCAGGAGATGCTTGACTTTTGTGGTAAACATAACATTACTGCAGATGTTGAAGTTATTCCTATCCAAAAGGTTAACGAGGCTTACGATAGATTGCTCAGGTCCGATGTAAAGTATCGCTTCTCCATA
>JBPCQW010000024.1:0-3317 GCA_050997715.1 Hassallia sp. | reverse complement strand
GTAGAATATAATTTATATTCTTCCGCTACATAAGTAATTTCATGTAGAAAATTTTTCTTTTCTTTCGCACTTTTTGTCAGATTTTTATCTCTTTTCTGTTTTTAGCTAACTTCTTAAATTCTTTAACCAACATTTACAATATTTGTGAAAAACAATGAACGATAATCTGCCCTTGGTTTCAGTTATTGTTCCTGCTTACAATGCAGAGGCATTTATTAGTCGGACATTAGAGTCTGTGCTCGCACAAACTTACGAAAATATTGAAGTTTTAGTGGTTGATGATGGTTCTAAAGATAGAACTGCGGAAATTGTGGCATCTTTTGCTGAAAAAGACAGCCGTGTAATTTTATTCAAACAGCAAAATGCCGGAGTTGCCGCAGCGCGTAATTTAGCAATAGAAAAGTCTAAAGGCGAATATATCGCACCCCTCGACGCTGATGATATTTGGTATACCTCTAAACTTGACAAACAAGTGCAGTGCATATTAGAGGGGGGTTCATCTGTAGGATTAGTTTATGCCTGGTCGTTATTTATTGACGAAGATGATGTAATTATCGGACAATATACACCTTATGATTATTTAAACATTCACAGCGTACAGGGAGATGTTTACCCAGCTATGCTGTTTACCAATTTTATCGGCAACGCGAGTGCTCCATTGATCCGCCGAAGTTGTTTTGATAAACTTGGTGGTTACAACTGCGAACTTAAACAGCAAAATGCTCAAGGCTGCGAAGATTGGGATATCTACCTGCGAATTGCTGAATGTTATCAGTTTCGGGTTGTGCCTGAGTTTTTGATTGGTTATCGTCAAGTTAGTATCAGTATGTCTAACAGTTGTAAGACAATGGGAAAGTCTTACAATCTGGTGATGGCAGATTTCCAAAAACGACATCCAGAAATTCCTGATTATGTATATGCTTGGTCTGCCAGTGATTTTTACGTTTACCTTTCATGGAAAAGCAGAGCTTGCGGCGATTATTCGACTAGTTTGGGATGGATATATAATGCTGTAAAATTGGATTATAGTCCACTTTTGTTAAGACCAATTTATCAATGCATTATTGAATGTATTTTAAAAATCGTCGCTAAACCAATAACCTCTTTGATTTGGTCAGATCATCACTCTTGGTTGCAGTTCTTAGAAAAATTTAAACTTGTTCGCAAAGTAACTGTTAATAGCAACATTACAGTTACTGATGTTCAAAGGCAGATGTATAAACCATACCAATATCCCAGCAAACCATACGCAAGAGTGATGGGGCAAAGATGGTTGCAAGTGTTACAGATGTGTCGGACTATATATGAATAAAAGTAGGAAAATTTACGCGTTAAATTGATATGCGCGCCGGATGTTGTATGTCAATAATAATCGCACATATTGTAGAGACGTTCCGGTGGAACGTCTCTACGATGTTTTTATCAGATAATATTGCATTGCACCCTTTGCGATCGCCTCTGATGTGACCTCCACCCATGTCTATCCATTACATTTTCTGTTGATTTGGTCAACTCTGCTGCCATTGTTTACTCCTGTCACTCTCTCTGAGTGTGCCTTACAGCAATGTTAAGAAACATGTCACTAATGGATAGCTTTAGATGGAGGGGTGCTCTATGGGGTCTTGAAGGCAATTAATTGTATTGCCATGCAACCCGCTATAGTAACTGGCTGTCCGTAGAGCTAAACCCCTACAAAATCTGCTTTTTGAGTTGACTACTTAGGTGTATAGTTAAACAATATACATTATCTCTCTTGTAATTAAGTATTCTTAATTCCCGATTATCTAGCTTGTGTTAAAATAATTGCACTACCTAAATACTTTTGACGTTAAAGAATTTTTTGTTACCAGGGGAAGGTGAAGTCTTTATCTAATTTGGCTTGCAACCTAGCTTGCAAACCCTTCAGTCCAAAATAGCAATACAGCAAATAGAATGAAGGCTGATTTTCCTTTAGTTTCAGTTATTATTCCTGCTTACAACGCAGAGATTTTTATTGGTCGGACATTGAAATCTGTCCTATCTCAAACTTACGAAAATATCGAAGTTTTAGTAGTTGATGATGGTTCACTAGATAGAACTGCTGAAATTGTCGAAACTTTTGCTGAAAAAGATAGTCGTGTAATTCTATTGAAACAGCAAAATGTAGGGGTAGCGGCGGCGCGTAATTTGGCAATTGAAAAGTCTAGGGGTGAATACATCGCGCCTATTGATGCCGATGATATTTGGTATCCTGAAAAAATCGAAAAACAAGTGCAATGCATGTTACAGGCAGACCAAACTGTAGGATTAGTTTATGCCTGGTCAGCATTCATTGATGAAGAGGATGTAATTATTGGCGAATACACTTCTTTCTATTATCTAAACATTCGCAGCCTAGAGGGATATGTTTACCCAGCTATGATACAAATAAACTTGTTAGGTAATGGTAGTGTACCTCTAATTCGTCGTTATTGTTTCGATAAAATTGGCTTTTACAACACCAATCTTAAAGAGCAAAATGGTCAAGGTTGCGAGGATTGGGATATTTACCTGCGTATAGCTGAATTTTATCAATTCCGAGTGGTGCGAGAGTTTTTAATTGGTTATCGGCAGGTTAGACGAAGTATGTCTAAATCTTATAAATCAATGGCAAAGTCTTACGATTTGGTCATGGAAAATTCCAAGAAACGGCATCCAGAAATCCCTAGATATATATATAATTGGTCTGCCAGTGATTTTTATACTTACATTTTAACTACAACCAAGGAGTATGGAGACTATTGGAGTACTTTAATTTGGCTAAGTAAAGCTATAAAATTAGACTTTTTTCGGCTTTTACAAATTTGGGTTTATCGATGTTTTTTGATATCGAGCATTCAAGTTTTAGCTCAAAATATAATATATTTAATTTTGCCGAAGCATCATTCTTGGTTACATTTTTCTCAAAAAAATAATTCTCCGAAAAATCTAGCTGTTACTCAAGTGACTACACTTGCCGATATTCATAAAGAAATGCATAAACCCCAAGAAATTCCTCGGAAACCATACGCCATAATTAGGTGGCGAAGATGGTTGTACATTGTGCAGCTTTGTCATCAGTTATCTTCTAGTGAAAAGACCAAAGTTATTTAAAAACTTTGTTAATAATTTCTCAAACCCTGACAACAAAAAAGTTACATGAGCAAAGAGGCGAAGGTAATTAAAACACTATTGCCACTACTGAAACTTTATCCTTGGGCAATTCCAGCAATTGTCACTTTAGGGATATTATCTTCTCTTTCTGAAGGATTGGGGATTAGTTTATTTATTCCGCTTCTGCAAAGTTTAGCTCAAACAAA
>JBPCQW010000610.1:0-9875 GCA_050997715.1 Hassallia sp. | reverse complement strand
TGTTATACAATGAGTTGGAGAAGTTACGGCTTTATACTGAAGGCAGCAATCAGCCTTTAGAGGTTGACATTGTTGCTCGATTGGTCAGAAACACCACACAAAACAGCTTTCAATTGGCGGATGCAATCATTATGGGAGATACGGCAAAAGCTTTAACAACCTTAGCCGATCTGATGAATGCTTCTGAACCTGGTTTGCGGATAGTGGCTACACTGATTAGTCGATTTCGCACATGGTTATGGGTAAAAATTATGATTGAAAGTGGAGAGCGAAATCAACAAGCGATCGCTCAAGCTGCTGAGATAGGCAATCCCAAGCGGATTTACTTTTTACAGCAAGAAATAAAGTCTGTTTCTTTGCCGCAACTTATTTCTACTTTACCCGTACTATTAGAGTTAGAAGTTAGTATCAAGCAAGGAGCTTCCGAGATATCAACACTGCAAACTAACGTTATCGAACTTTGTCAGTTATACCGATAAAGCTGACAAGAGATTATCTCTTTTGTTGGAACTTCTAACTTAGAAAATAATTCAAAGTTATTAAGATATCCCTACTGTATTTCTGTGTCAGCTTGCATATGAAGATTATTTCCTATTTCTTTTTTAGACCTAGAAAGCAACGAATGCTTGAAAAATCGTTTTTATTTGGCGCTCTAGCCGTTGTCGGTCTTGCTTCTAGCGCTTTTGCTTTCAGTTCCCAAGTTGATGCCCAAAGTCCAACTGAAATTACAAATTATGCCAAATCAGTCTTAGCAATGGAGCCAGAGCGACGTCAAGCATTTGAAGAAATTAAAAAACTTATTGGCGGCAGAGAAATTCCTCAGATTGTTTGTAGCAACTCCAACACCCTCAATGGTTTACCAAACAAAGCGCGAGATATTGCGGTAAATTATTGTAATCGTTCGCAAAAAATAGTTGAACAAAATGGTCTAACTATTGATAATTTTAACAAGATTACTAGAGACCTACAAAGTAATGACAAATTAAAGACTGATGTTTACAATACACTACTCCGCTTGCAAAAAAGTCCTTAATTTTGCTAGGTGAAACTTTCAGAATACTTAAAATTTATATGACTTAAAAATTAGTTACCCCTGGATCTACTCAGGGGCAATAAATAGTTATTAATTAATAGTAAATCATCATTAATGACTATTTTAATTAACTACTTGTTCCCCACTGAAACCAATTGATAATTCTCAAGCGATCGCCCAAAGGCTATTTGTGAAAATATTTTTTTGTATGAAAGTTTACTGAAATTGAATAACTACTTATAATTTTTGCTTCAACCAGAGAAAAAATGTACAGAAATATATCAGTATTTAATTTCATATTTGCTGGATTACACCAAGCATGAGAAATAATTGCGACAGATGGAAACCTGAAAAGCTTATTCAGTATATGTTTCACAATCCAAAATTTAAAATTAGTCTTGAAAAGGTTGCTATGTAGGAAAATCGTCGTGGCAACTTGGGAGGATTACCCACAATTGTGGCAAAACCCCTCATACAAGCGCAGAGCAGAGGGGTTAAGTGTAGAGTTATTTTTCTTCTGCATTGCAGATATATCAATCTTAATTGATTGGTGAAATTCGCGAGCATTGTATTTCACTAATTAATATTGAATTGTTGATTTTTCTTAGTTTTCGGTGTGAATATTGGCTTGTCGCTTGGCGTGAATGTTCTTCATGTGCTTTTTGACGGTATTCAGGCTAATATAAAGCTGGAGGGCAATTTCTTTATAGCTGTAGTTGAAGCGATAAAGAAGCCAAATTTCAGCTTCTCGTGGTGTTAAATCGTATTTTTTGACTTCAGCGATCGCTAGATTTTTTAATGTCTCACATTTATTTTCGATTGTCACCAACAAGCAAGGACGTTGTAACGGATCTACATCTAACCATCTTACTCGCAAGCGAAAAATATTCAACTTATTTACCACAATTTCATCAGAGAGAATAATCTGTTGGTTGGGAAATAAGCTCCAATCAATTAACGATTTACAATGATGCCAAATAGCTGGTGGTACAAAGTTAGCCTGAGAAATGCCTTGACTTATTTGAGAACAAATGCTTCTTGCAGATGCGTTAGCATGAACGATTTCTCCTATTTCGGTCAAGATTAAAATGCCATCTTGTAAGCCTTCAATTACTTTTTGTAAAAAATCTACTTGTTTTGTTTTAGAATTAGCATTATTTAGTTCTCGTGATTCAACGGCTGTTGTTGTTAATGTCTTTGTTATGCTTATCATATTAAATGCTTCAATCAAAACACTATTTATTTAGTAGTTTGATTTGTATAAACATATGCACGCTGAGTTATCTGCATGACTCTAGGCATACAGAACAAGTAATATTTGATGAATTCATTCTTTGCGGACATAATATTATTCACGCAGAGCCGCAGATATTTACGTCTTTGCGCCTTTGCGTGAGGCTAATTCATACTTACAATCAGCAACGTCCACAGTTTGATGTTTATTTCAATTATTTTTACATCTATCTTTGTGCTGATTTTATGAATTGCTAATTGGAAATCAAAAAAGTACATTACCCATGTTAAAATATCAAACTATGTGATTCTCCATCGTCTTGAAAGCGCTGTTCGCCAACACCAACAAGCTCAACAATCACTTCACGCGATGGTGGTGTCCATTCTCCAACTTTTGGGGCTATTTCCACAATAGTTTGTTGTTCTTGAGTAAACATACGTATTTTTCTCAATGCAAATTGTTCGTTTTTGTAATCAAAAGATTTTCCGTCGTCTTCATAAAAAGTGTACTCAGAATTACCTTCCCAAACACGTAGCCGTAAAGAATCAAGCGGACGTTCATTAACGTATTGCATCACTCTTTGCATGGGGATGATGGCACCAGCACGCACAAAAAGCGGCATTTTTTCCAATGGTGCATCAGCGAGAATGTGGGTTGCACCAGAGTAACGCTCACCACTCCACCAGTCGTACCAAGTACCGGCGGGTAAATACACGGCTCGATGGTCAACGCCAGGACGGTAAATTGGTGCAGCCATGATAGAAGAACCGAGCAATACTTGATCGTAGAGAGTATGAGTTTTCGGATCGTCGGGAAAATGATATACTAATGGTCTTAAAATTGGAGCGCCCGTTGTTGCCGCTTCCCAGAAAAGAGTGTAAATGTAAGGAAGTAGCTGGTAACGCAGATTAATGTATTCGCGACAGATTTTTTCTGTGCGATCGCCAAATACCCAAGGCTCGTGACGAGCAGTAGACATTGCCGAATGACCGCGCATCAACGGATAAAGCATTCCTACCTGCATCCACCGAGCGAACAATTCCGCCGTAGCATTGCCAGCAAACCCGCCAATATCGCAACCCACAAACCCCACACCCGAAAGTCCCATATTGCAGAGCATCGGCAAAGACATTTCTAAATGCTCCCACAACGACTGATTATCGCCCATCCACACCGACGACCACCGCTGCACACCAGCATAACCAGAACGAGTCAACACAAAAGAACGCTCTGCACGATGTTGCTCCAATCCTTGTGCACAAGCTTGCGCCATTGTCAAGCCATATAAATTATGAACTTCGGCGTGAGTAGGGAGTGGGGAGTGGGGAGTGGGGAGTGAGGAGTTAGGAATTGCTTTATCTCCAAGGTGTCCCCCTCTCCCCCCCTCTCCCCCTCCTCCCTGCGGTGCATCTAGAGGAAACCAGATATGTTCACCACCATCACCGAAAGGGCGATCGCCAATTGCCGGTTCATTCATATCATTCCAAATGCCGGCAACGCCGATGTCAGTGAGGCTTTTGTGTAAATCGCCCCACCAGTTACGCACATCAGCACGTAAAAAGTCGGGAAAAACAGCTTTATCGGGCCAAACGTAGCCGTGAAACAACTGTCCATCAGCTTTACGCACAAAATAGTCGTTTTCTATGCCCTCGTCAAAAACCTCATAATTAGCTTCTGGTTCATACTTCACACCCGGATCGATAATTGTCACTGTCTGGAAACCAGCTTGCTGTAAGTCGTTTATCAATTTTGGGGGGTTGGGGAAGCGCTTAGGACTCCAGGTAAACACGCGATAACCGCGCATGTAGTCAATATCGAGGTGGATGACATCACAGGGAATGCGGCGATCGCGAAATTCTTGTGCAAGTTCGCGCACCACAGTTTCTGACTCGTAACTCCAGCGACATTGATGATAGCCTAGTGCCCATTTTGGCGGTAATGCCATTCTCCCAGTTAGCTGGGTATAGGTGCGAATAATTTCCGCCGGTTCGGAACCATAAATAATGTAATAATCCAACTCACCACCGCGAGTTTCCATTTTCCAGATACCTGGTTGTTCCGCGCCGATATCGAATTGACTCCAAAAAGTGGTATTAAAGAAGATGCCGTAAGTTACCTTTGGACGCAAAGCGATAAAAAAGGGAATTGCCTGATACATTTCATCAGTAAGGGCATCGTAATCTAAAGCATCGGTTGTCCAGTTAGTTTTTACTTCGCTAAGTTTGTCAAGAAAACCCGTGCGTTCGCCAAAACCGTAAAAATGCTCATCACTGGCGATTTTTTTCCAGGCTGCAACTGCTCCCATCCGCCAACCCATACCCATGTCTGCATCTTGGGCAAAGGCACGATTATCTTTGTCAAAGCAGGTAATACGACAGTTTTGCCGCTGAATGGAAACACGTACTTGTTCGGTTTCAATTTCTACTGTTGCGTCAGTTTCTCGCACTTCAAAAGGTACTTTTGCCCATTCTCCATCATCCAACGTTACTGCCCACTCGCGACGCTCGATAAATTCGCCACTTGGCGCAAGTCGCACGCGGATTAAATTTGCAGCTATTATGCTAATTGCAAGGCGTGAGTCACCACACTCAAAGTTAGTAGTGCCTGAAATTTGGTTTACAGCTTGCACAGCGCCAATACTTGTCCAAGGTTGGTCTGTTGTGGGTAATTTTCCGAAATATTGCGGCATATTATTTCTTAGGCAGTTTAAAACCTGTCCGCATTCATAATTACAGAGATTATTAATATCAAAATCATTCTTCCGCTAGAAGTTCGGTGACTCACATCTTACACCTTACCCGAACGAGTAGAACAGGACTAACGCACTCCTTCACGAAAGAACGAACTACAAATACACGTCCGTTGCGCGTTTTTGACAAAAGAATAAATAAGAGTTGGAGAGGTATTTTGCGCTTATTCCTGACTTATTCTGTGTCTTCTGGCTGTTGAGATAGTGACTTCAATTCATCTAAACTACAACGTAAACGCGGCTGATTCGGGTTAGTTAAATCTAGCTTATCCCAAGGTACTGTATAACCGCCGTGGATTTTATGCGCTCCAAGTAGATGTAAAATTCCTAACCCAATTGTCCAAGCAGATAGTCTTTCTAATACCGCAGCATAGCCAATGAGATATTCTTGAACAACCCATTCTTCGGCTTGTTTAGAAGCGCGTACTTCTTCAATGCGTCCGATCGCTTTACCTGTTGAGTCTAATACTGGTTTACCTAACAGCAGTTCTAAATGAATTTCATTCGCCATGATTCGCCCCTGGAATGCGTGTGATAATGCGATCGCTAAACCATTTTTCGTAAGCTAATGCTTTTGTTTCTTGTGCCTCAACATCGACTTCAACATCAATACCAACATCTCGCACTTTTGACCAAGGTATCCGAAATGGTTCACTTTGTTTAGCACCCCATGTTCGTGCGATCGCTCCTACCCAACCTGCCAAGTGCGGATTTAGGCGTCCGGCAAGGGTTGTGACTCCGACTTCAATATAAGCTAGTCTTGGTGGTTCCCCGTCGCGCAGTTCAATAATAATGCCATCAACTTTACCCATTGGGCGCTGATTGCGGTCAACTAGTTGGTTGTCGAGTACATCTCTAATTATGTCCATTTTTTAGTATTTCCTATTAACGAACCGCAGAGGCGCTGAAGGCACAGAGAAAGAGAGTGAAACAGAGCTATAAATCTAGAATATAAATTATCCTCACCCTCCAAGAATCTCTAGAGGAATAGCCACAATCGCCAGCACAAATGCCAGCACAATTGTAAATATAACAACGCTATTACTAATCCAGCCGTTGCGATATTTACCAACATATAATTTATCATTCATTAATACCAGAAAAGGTATAATTACAGGCGGCAAAATCACTGCTGTAATCGCCATTGAAAACAAAGTCAACTGCAAGGGATCAACACCAAATACCATTAATAATGAAGCGAGGAAGACAAACACCGTGTAAACAAAACTAAAGCGAGCAGCATCTTTTGGTTTGAGATTTTCGCCCCAATTCCACCCAAAAGCTTGAGCGATAATATAGGCAGTGTCGAGAGTTACTTCTAGTGCTGCACCGAAACAAGCAATTCCCAGTGATGCGGCAAATAAAATAAAGCCCCAGTAACCAAAAGGTTCAGTTAACATCAACGCTGCCTGTTCATAGCTATCAACTTGAATACCTTTCGGTTTAAGTACTACCGCTGCCACTATCAACAAGCCTAATGATACAATGCTGCCAAAGCTCATTCCTAAACCGGCAACGGCACGATTCACACCGATATTTCCTTCATCCCATTTGTCTTCGACTGCGCCAGATGAGTAAAAATAAAATAGGTAGGGGCTAATTAATGCACCCAAAATGCTAACTACCAAGAATAAATAATGTGTGCTGTCTTCTTTTGGTAATGTTGGTAATAAACCACTACCAATTTGTGTTAAGGATGGATGCAGCTTGAAAGTAGCGAAGACAAATACTAATGTAATTAATCCCAGGACGGAAATGCCATTTTCAATAATGCCAAAATTTCCAAACCAAATTAATGACCAAATTGCAAAAGCAACAGGTAAAGCAAACCACTGAAAGCTAATTCCTGTTAATAATTGTAGGGCAATACAAACGCCACCAATTTCTGCTGCTAAAACCAAAAAATCAACGATAATTTCCGCAAATAGGGGAATAACATAAAAGTTAAAACCGAAACGTTCTCGGACGGCTGCGGCTAATGTGTGTTTGCTAACTGCTGCTAATCGTCCGGACATTTCTACTAGGAAGATTACACAGATAGTGCCGAGAATAATCACCCAAATTAGTTGAAATCCGTATGTAGAGCCAGCTTCCGCAGCGGTAGCGATCGCTCCCACATCAAGAAAGCCACCGATACTAGTAACAATGCCCAAAGCGATTTCGAGAATTTTTTTCATGGCTGAGATAGTTGTTGTAATTCAGCGCGATCGCTTGATAATTTCGCTAATTGTACTTTCATCGCAGATTTATTTTTTTCGGCAACTGCTCTTGACATTTTTTCTGATATAGTTTTTTCTTTTTGGCTATACTTTAATATGTTTGATTTGTATTGCTCTTGCGCTGCTGTTTCTGGCTGCATTTTTTCGATTTTATCAGCTTCTTTTTGCAATTCTTCTTGAGCTTTTGTTAGTGTTTGCTTGGCGTAGATTGTCGGCACGGCATCGTGTATCCATGCATTACCAATCATTTGTCCTGTTGCTGCCCACGAAGACACTTTTTGTGACTCTTTTTTCAATTCCTTCGTTGAAACTTTGCTACTACAAGCCACAGTAAACAATGTCAGTAATAACAAAGCACTTTTGATAAATATATCTTTTTTAATTTCTGACATTTTCCGTATTTTAAAGCCCTATATAATATATTTTTCATATTATGTTGAGGGTGTATATATTTCTTGCGAAATATTTATATTTAATGATAAAAAACTTAATATATCGCATTAAGGGTGGAAAACTAATAGCCGAAAGTCGTATAAAAGCGATTGATAAGATTCAGGCGATCGCCAACAAAGAAAGCATACAGTACGACTTTGAGCGACTTGACAGTTATCTCTCCCCCCCATCTTAACTCGATTGGTCAAGTCAGATTCAGAGCGTCCCTGCTTCGGGAACTACTTTTTCTCAGTCATCGTCTACTCAGAGAACGTATTTAATTTTACTAATGTCGCTGGGAAATCAGCAATCAATGTGCCATCCGGGTTATGGGGTTGGGGTTTCACAAAGGCTAGACAAAAATGGACAGCCTTCTCCTTCGGAGACGCAAGCGCGAACATCTGAGGGTATCGTGGGGTGTTGCGGATCTATAAAACAAGGCTGTCCATTTTTGTCCGGGTTCATTCCAAGGGGCAATAATCTATTTTCCTCCATCCGGTGGTACGGTGTAGCGGCAAGATGTGTCCGCTTAACTACCTTGGGGGAAGCGTCCTCAAAGTTTGCATTCCAAAGCTGTTATTTAAAGGTTTTCTGGGATTTTTTTGTGCATATACACCAATTCTGGCTTATTTGTCAGAATAACGCAGATATAACAGTTTTTCATCGCTCTGATTTGGCTGTTCACTTTGGGAAAACTTTGCAGGTAATTAATTGGATATGAGCAATATTGTTTATATTTACAATCACCCTTTATAACATCTAGATCAAACCACAAACCACAAGTTTTTGCAACCAAAGCCCTATATACTAGACTTTAATCAAATTTGGGTTCTTGTAAATTGAGATACTAAAAATGATAAGTTTTTCGATGAGATACTAGCGTATCTACGGTTTTTCAGGTTTAGTAAAAACTATATCCAACCTAATCAAAAAACCTCAAAATTTATGTGGTGTGAAAATCAACAGAGGAGTGAAAAAATGGATTTACGTAATTACGCATTGCAAATCCTCAAAGAAACTAGTCGAACTTTTTATATCCCAATTAGTATTTTACCACCAGGATTGCAAGAAGCAGTTTCATCTGCATACTTGTGTATGCGTGCGATTGATGAAATTGAGGATCACCCAGAACTAGATAATGCCACTAAAGCCAGATTATTGCAAACAATTAGTTTAACATTGCAAGCAGGTGTTGATGGCTTCGCGGTTGATGCTTTTTCTGTGGGATTTAGCAGCCACGAAGATTCTTTAGCAGAAGTAAGCCTGCGGATACGAGAATGGGCATTACTAGCACCTGAGAGTATAGCACCGCGAATTTGGGATGCGACTGCGGCAATGGCGGATCGCATGGCATACTGGGCAGGAAAAAATTGGAAAATTCATACAGAGTTTGATTTAGATCGTTATACCTTTGGAGTTGCAGGTGCAGTGGGCTTGTTACTTTCTGACATCTGGGCATGGTATGATGGTACTGATACAAACCGTACCCATGCGATCGCCTTTGGTCGCGGCTTACAAGCGGTTAACATCCTCCGCAATCACAATGAAGATTTGACCCGTGGGGTCAACTTCTTTCCAGATGGTTGGAGTGCAGATGATATCCAAGCTTATGCCCAACGTAATCTAATTTTAGCAGATGCTTACACTAAAGCCCTTCCTGCGGGTCCTGCATTAGATTTTTGTCAAATTCCACTGACATTGGCTCATGGCACCCTTAACGCTCTTGCTAATGGCAAAGATAAACTGAGCCGCAGTGATGTTTTAGCACTAATTGAGCAGGTGACGAATCTGAGCAAGTGATATTCTGAAAAAGGTAAGAATTAAAAAGGTAAAAGCTAAAAGTGTAAGAAAAAAGATTTTTTAGCTTTTACCTTTTATTTTTATCTTCTCTCTCAACTGCTGAAATTTTCATTCAATACAGCTTGTGCTTTGCTCATATACTCAAATAGCTGAGAATCGGTAAAACCAAATTGTTCCTGCATCTGCGAATACTCAGATTGCACCATAGTATTTAAGCTTTGCATTATGCTTGGATTTCCACCTGTGAAACTTTTGTTCAGTCCCAAAGAATGCTTTTCACGCATCGAGATGTTCACTATATAACCTCACGTTAGGTGCTGGAGTTTAGACTAAATCAGTCATATTTCAGAAAAAAAGGAGGTTAGAATACAGTCCCCCAATTAGCAGAAGCTAAGAGAAGAATCACCT
>JBPCQW010000600.1:0-2973 GCA_050997715.1 Hassallia sp. | reverse complement strand
GAAAGCAAGCGACGGAAGCTGTTATTAAAAAACTTCAAGCTCCGAGTATACTGCATTTAGCGACTCATGGTTTCTTTGTTCCCGACCAAAAAGATAACGTAGAGATGCGAAATAATAATATAGAGATGCGAAATTTGGCGTCTCTACATTTGGAAAATCCCTTGTTGCGTTCCGGTTTAGCTTTAGCTGGTTTTAATAATCGCACCAAAGCTTTATCAAATACTAACGATGGTGTTCTCACAGCTTTGGAAGTTGCCGGTTTAAATTTACGGGGAACGCAGTTAGTAGTACTTTCCGCTTGTGAAACTGGATTGGGTGATATCAAAGTCGGAGATGGACTTTACGGTTTGCGTCGTGCTTTAGTAATTGCAGGTTCTCAAAGTCAAGTTTTGAGCTTATGGATTGTAGATGATGCTGGCACGAAAGATTTGATGGTGAAGTATTATCAAAATTTGAAAGTCGGTAAGGGGAGACATGAAGCTTTACGAGAAGCGCAGATGCAGTTGTTGAAAACACCCGGATATGAGCATCCTTATTATTGGGCAAGTTTTGTCCCTTCGGGTGATTGGAGTGCGTTTAAGAAATAGGTGCGTGTATTTTGTTGCTGTAACTCATTTTAATTCTTAGCTTTTTTAAACGCAGAGTAACGCTAAGGTTAGCGCAAAGGTACGCAGAGTCTTGTTTGAGATTTTCGTTATGAATTAAACTCTGCGTCCCTCTGCGTTCACTCCGCGCTCCTCTGCGTTTAAAAAGGCTATTATATTAAGTGATTCCGCTCTCGCAATCAAGTAAATAAAGTAAAATCAACCTGAAAAAAATCTCCTAAAGCCTTGGCTTGAACTTTGCTAATTTCTCGTTTACCATTTACAACTTCGGAAACAATTCTTTTAGAACCAAGCACACCTACTAAATCTGACTGCTTAATCTCTTTTTGTTCCATCATAAAAAGTAACATAGAATGAGGTGTAGATGCTTCACCTGGAGAATAATGTTTATGTTCAAATTGTTCAATTAAAATAATTAGCAACTCATAAAGCTCATTTTCTTCAATAGTGCGATTTGAGCGATGCATTAATTCTTCGACAATAGCTAAAGCCTTTTCATTTTCTTGTTCATTTCTAATAATTTTTGGTTGATAATTAACTAATAGTTCTTTATATTTGTCTGGGTTAAAAGTAAAAGTCATTTTTCCAATCCTCCTTATCATATTCAGCATGGGTAAGGATATATTTAATATAAACTAATTGCTTTTCGTAATCTATACTCACAATTAAGCGATATTTATTACCTTTAATATTAAATACTGTAAAATTACCAACCGCTTCAGCTTTAGGAAAAACAGATTGCACCTCAATTAAACTATACTAATCTGCCTTCTCAGCAATTTTGTACCAGTTATCAACAGCATCACAACAATCAACGTGTTTTTCACAATATTCTCTTAAACGTCGGTAGCTGATAACGTGCATTTCCCATAACTTCTCAATCAAAACAGCCACAACCAAATAGGCAAAGTAATTAACAATACTATAGACCCGGCTGCCAATGCCGTAACTGCTAAATCGCGATCGAGATTAAAGGTTTCCGCAATTACCAGTGTAGCGAAAGCCGGTGGCATCCCCATTTGTAAGACTATCACTTGTGCTGTTGCCCCAGTTAAACCAAAAAGTGGTAACATGCTACCCAAAATCAGCGGAACTAAGAGCATTTTGATTCCTATACTCATCCCCGCTTGTGGTAAACTACGCCAAGATTTAAGACTGCTCAATCGCATCCCAATTAACATTAAAGATAAAGCAACTGTACTCCAAGCAAATTTATCCAAGAAAAATTCAACTGCCGGGGGAATCGTCACCTGTCGAAACAGCAAACCAAACCCGAAACTCCACAGCGCTGGATTGATGAAAATTGCTTTAGTAATTTGCCAATAATTCTGCACCCCACCACCAAAACGAACCGCGATCGCTACACCAAGAGCATAAGCACCGAAAAGTGACCCCAGCATATCGTAGAATAGCGCCCAGGCAAAGTATTTTTGTCCTACCATTGCTAAAGTGATGGGATAACCAAGATAACCTGTGTTACCCACCATTGACGCAAGAATAAAACTACCCTGAGTTGGTTGAGTGAGGATAGTATTTGTAAAATAGGCTTGACCTTTGATGCCTAACCAAGCTAGAAATGCTCCAAGTAAAATAGCTAGGTAAGCGATCGCTGGTGCAATCCAAATCTGTCCCGATAAATCAGCTTTTCGTAAAAATGCTACAATCCCTATCGGTACACCCACCCAGAAAAGAAACTGAGCCAAACGGGTGGGAACTGCATCTGGTAGCTTGCGTCCCAAGATAAATCCTACCAGGACTAATCCCACCAGCTTGACGTATAGTTCTAGGATATTTGTCAAAATTGTGCCTAGAAATCCAAATGTATAAATCTTCGCGATCGCGTTTATTTTTATCCAGTCTACAATCTGTTATGGCGATTCAACAATCATCAGGAGTTGACCCTTGAATAATCCTGGGTTTTCTGAAAAACCGCAAAACTCATCTGTTGAGTCTGGTGAGGAGATTCCGCCAGCTTTACGCGATACTCCCGAAGCAACACCGAAGAAGGTGCCCCGCTTGCAACCGATGGTTTTAGCGATCGGCGGCGTGGTAGTATTTATTATGCTGGCTGTTATTAGTGGTTTTTTGTTTTTCCTCACTGCACCGAAAAAAACTGCTAACCAACCTTCCCCAACTAGTTCAATTCCTGCAAATGCACAAACTGGCACTTCTGTCAATCCCCCAGATAATGCTGATACTGTTTTAGGGCATCTGACATACTCAGAAGCACCTGAATCAGAACTAGCAGCGATTTCTAGAGATGGACGCATCAAAATGAGAAAAGCTGCTGCCGAAAAGTATCAAGCGATGATACAAGCAGCGCGGAGTGCGGGTGTAATATTAGTACCAATTTCCGGCTTTAGGTCAG
>JBPCQW010000576.1:0-6019 GCA_050997715.1 Hassallia sp. | reverse complement strand
AGAGACGTTCCGCCGGAACGTCTCTAACAACCCAATTCACTATTTAAGTTTTAACTCTGCATCCAATATTTGTAAGCGCTATATGCCATAGGCACAACTCCGGTGATAACGGCAGATTCATCTACTTCAAATTGGGGATGGTGTAAAGGGTGATTAATGCTTCTATCTTTGTAGCCTACACCCAAGCGAAACATCGAACCTGGGGCATGTTCTAAATAAACAGAAAAATCTTCAGCACCTAGAGAGGGTTCGGGTAATACTTGAATGCGATCGCTCGAAAATGCTTCTTCGGCAGATGATTGTAACAACTGTGTTAAAGCATAATCATTTTGCACGCTGGGCACACCTTGGCGATAATTAACTTGATAACTTGCACCGTAAGAATTGCAGACATTAGCAACAATTTTTTCAATCCATTTTGGTAGATTAGCACGAGTTTCGGGATGAAGCGATCGCACGGTTCCCAACAACTGCACATGATCTGCAATCACATTCGGCGCTCTACCACCATTAATTTTACCTATACTTAATACCACAGGACGCAACGGATTCTGCGTCCGGCTAATCGCTTGTTGTACTGTAGTAATTACTTGCGCGGCAATCCAGATTGCATCAATCGCTTCATGAGGACGAGCGCCATGTCCAGATTCACCGATAATGATAATCTCTAAATCGTCAGCCGCTGCCGTCAACGCACCATAACGCACACCAATTGAACCTGCGGGTATCGAGGGGAAAACATGAATCCCTAACACAGCTGAGACATTTTCCATTGCCCCATCTGCTACCATCCAGTTTGCCCCTTGAGCAATTTCTTCTGCTGGTTGAAATAAAAATCGGATCTTACCAGGCAACTCCTCTGCTACTTGCGACAATACCATTGCCGTTCCCAAACCGACTGTAGTGTGGACATCATGACCGCAAGCGTGCATTATACCTTCTTGACGAGAGGCATATTCCAAATTAGTACGCTCTTGGATTGGCAAAGCGTCCATATCTGTACGAATTGCCAATAAACGATTATCATTGCCAGTTCCTTTCAGTTCTCCAATCACACCAGTTTTACCAATACCCTCTTGCACATGAACACCACTAGAAGACAAAACACCAGCAACAAAAGCTGCTGTTTGGTATTCCTGACCGCTGAGTTCTGGGTGAGAGTGAATATGACGACGAATTTCAATTAAACGAGGCGCTAGTTTTATTGCTAAATCTTTAATACGGGTAAGCATCGAAAAAACTAATCTACAGGCTTGTTTCCCATAATAAAGAAACGTTACAAAAATAACGAACTAGCGGAAGGGGGAGGGGGGGACAAGGGGGACAAGGAGACAAGGAGACAAGGAGACAATTCTTTCTCCCCATCCCCCATCCCCCCCTCTCCCCTATTCCCTATTCCCTATTCCCCATTCCCTATTCCCCATTCCCCTTTCCCCCTCTTAAAAATTCCCTATTTCTTTTTAGATTCCCGTGGTTTCTTTTTCGGGTCTTCTGTGCCTTCTTGCAATGACCACCCATAAGGTTTGTCAGATGTGACGGTGCCAACAGACAAAGTTGTCAGTCGGAAGTATGCCCCCCGGAAATTGGTAAACTGTACTTTAGCACCTTTGAAGTTAGCTGCTTCTAAATTGGCACTGATTAAACCAGCAAAACTCAAATCAGCGTTTTCCAGCGATGCTGATTTCAAATTAGTACCCGTCATGGAAGCACCAGAGAGATTGGTAGAATTCATTAGCGCACCTTCGAGATTTGCACTTGTCAAATCCGCATTCTTGAGATTGGCACCAGATAAAGTCGCACCTTTTAAGTTAGCTTCTCGTAAATTTGCTCCAGCTAGGTTAGCTTGAGTTAAGTCAGCACTACTCAAGTCGCAACGTGGACAAGACTTTGTTGTTTTCAAGTTATCTATGTCTTGCTGATTAAATCCAAAGGCTTGCTCTGTAAACCCTAAACAAGCTAACAGCGTTACGGTAGCGACAATTTTAAGTTTAATATTTTTTTGCATAGAGTTAGTTCACAAGTAGGCGAGCTAGGGTTTGAATGTATTGCTATACTTACATATAAGACTGATTCAGTGAGCGATCGGCATGAAGAAGTGGTAAAGAAGCCGTAAAACTACTGTAAATTCTCAGATTTGGGCTAGTCAATAAAAAACATGCTGTATAGAATGGATTCGTCAGGAAATATACAGAAACTCTATCACCTACTCTTTATCAGATCCCCCCACGCTTTAAGTAAAAAAGCGGCTTGGGGGGATCTTAATTTATATGGGGAATGGGGAGACAAGGGAGACAAGGGAGACAAGGGAGACAAGGGAGACAAGGGAGAAGAAAATTCATTTTGTCCTCTTTGTCCCCAGGAACGCTTCAATTATCAAAACTTCACACATTCACCGCACTTACTCTGATGTCAGCATGTGTCAATACAGGTCATGGTAGAAAAATATTTGAGTATACATATGCTTTTATGATGTACGTTGTAGCATTTTTTCTCGTTGGCATGATAGGTGCCATAGTCACTAGCTTTGTACCACCGCCTTTTTCAATCATCCTGCTTGCATTAATAGCTATACCATTCTTGATTTCTGGTACAGGCAAGGGAGATTAACGGGGAGACAGGGAGTGGGGAGGCTGGTATGTAAGGCGATCGCTCTGTGTTTTACCAAGATATATGAACAATTGATAAAACAATTGTTAAAATAAAATGAATTATGTTATAAGTACTAGTCAAAAGGATATCGAGACTCTACAATAGAAATATCAAGAACTATACTGAAACTCTATAACCCACTCTTTATGAAATTCCCCTAGTCGCACTATAAAAGCGACTAGGGGAATTTTGATTAATGGGGCATGGGGCATTGGGCATTGGGCATTGGGCATTGGGCATTGGGCATAGGTAATTCCTCCTTGTCCCCCTGTCTCCTCAACGCCACCCGAAAAACCGCAATCCCGGTACGATGAGGTAGTGACTCACCGCTAACCAAAAGCTGACAAACAAGCCGGCGAGACTAAAAAAGAGAATAGTCAGCAGTAAACTCCACTGGTTGGGTGTATTGTGAAAGAGAAATGCGGTGGGTGAAAATCCGAATTTGATCAAAAGCGCAAAGACGATCGCCGTACCAAAAGAAGCGATCGCCGCGTAAACTATTTGATGGCTGCGTAGCCCTAAACCAAGGGTAAGAAGAAAAACAGCGATCAAAATCGAAATCGCTGAAGCTTCGATTCCATCTTGGGGTGTAATTAATTGCAACATTAACCAGCTAAACCCATAGCCGATTATACCCATCAGCGAGGCGACAAAGAAGCGCCGCTGTTGACCAAACCCCCCCGCAGCAGTTAGCCCCCATGCGGTTCCTAAACCAGCAAAGGCAAATAAAAGAATCTCTGAACCGAAAAAATGGTTAGTATTTGGAATTAATCCGAGTAACCGTTGAGACACAATTGCGCCAACGCGATCGCCTAAAATTGTGTGATACGCCAATACATAACCGACAATCGTACCTACACCAGCGCCGATGCAGCTTAAAACCATTGTCCAAATGGTCATCAGACAAGCACCGAAGACCCTAAATATCGTCTGGATGATGAAAAGAGTAGTTTTACTTAATGCTTGCATAAATGCGGCGATCGCTTGCCGAATAGCTTGCATAAATGCGGCGAAAAAATCCGGTTTTGGAGGTTGATAAATTTTCGCCAAACGTTTTAAAATTATTGTCGAAGAAGCTGGACGCGATCGCACATCTTCCTGTACCATTTCCGAAAGTAAATCTCCCAATTCTGGGTTGAGATTAATTCCACCACGCCAGCGCAACTCTCCAGTTTGCGGATCTTCCAACTTTGGCGGATACTTCCCTGTAAGTAATTCTATCATCGTCCGACCGAGGGCATAAAAATCAGTAGCAGGTCCGACATTACCCCCAATAACTTGTTCTGGTGGACTGTAACCAGAAGAAAATAACCTCGTTGAACCACCAGATCCTCGAAGTATTTTCTCATTAAATTGCTTCGCCCCACCAAAGTCAATCAGCACCAAACGACTTTCTCCAGCTCCACCCTTATTTAAAAGTGTGGTTGCGGGAAAAGTCCGCAGCATTAAATTACTCGGTTTAATATCGCGGTGAAGAATTTGACGTTTGTGCAACTCCTGTAAAATCTCCACCGTCTGGGTCAGCCAGCTTAACACCAATTTTTCCGGACATCCTTGAGGATACTGTTCGAGAATTTCCTCTAAAGTCAACCCATCAATTTTTTCCATCACCAGACAAGCTAGTTGACGCGGTTGTGGATTGAACAAATTTATTTGAAAATTCCCATCGTCATCGACTTTAGGGACACCAGGATGCCGCAAACTAGCTAATACAGCAGCTTCTTGAGTAAACAACTCTAGTGCTTTGGGTGAATTTTCTACCAACACTTTCAGCACTTTCTCGGTTTGGGTCTTTTCATCCCAAAGCGTGTAAATTTGGGCAAATCCTCCTGAACCCAAACGCTGAAGAGGGATATAACGGTCTAGAAGCTGTAGCGGTGCGCCACAGCTATTACAATACTTTTGTCCCCAAAGCTGGGGACAAGGACGTTGACAATCAGGATTTATGCAGTGAACCGCATTGTTGATGTGGGACACAACCGCTTAAACGCAAAGGCTTAGTTGATTGTATCAACAAGGGAGTGGGGGAGTGGGGGAGTGGGGGAGTGGGGGGAGAAGTATTTCTTCTTTCTTACCCTTTCCCCTTTCCCCTTTCCCCTCTAAAAACTATAGCCATCCCAGGTGGTAGCGAAAGCGTAATCTGAGAATGAGGAAAAATCGCTTTTGTTGGTGCGGGTTTCTTCGTCTAGGACTTTGACGACCTTGTTGTAAATTTCTTCAGCTTGTTGGGGAGAATCTCCGATACAGGTTAATCCCAATTTGCCAAATTGAGAAAGACATCCCATCAAATGAAATACTGTGCCTATCTCGGTTCCGCTATCAAAGTGCAGTCTGTGATGGGCGATGATATCCATCAAATCGTTGGGTAATAATCCTCGATAGCGGTCTTTTTGCAAGTTGTCGGTGGCGATGTAGTATTTGGGTCGTCCCTGTTGGCTGTAGAATAATCCTGTGGAGAGGTCATAGCGTCCGTTGGTTAATAACTTTAAGGTCATGAAGGGGTGGGTAGTGCCACCTTTACGCAGGTTGATTTCGATCGCTTGAATATCCCAATCATTATTTCCTTTGTCAACGGCGATAAAATCTACGCCAAATCTTTCTAATGCGCCTTTTTCTGCCAGCTTTTTGCCTACTTTTATTCCTAATTGTTGCAATTGCAGTCGATAAGCTTCGTCAGCGGGAAATCGACAACCAAGATAAATTTGACCGTCTGGACCTCCGAGAATTTGGTCGTGGGTTGAGAGAATTTCTACTTCACCGTTGGGTGTGATGCGTCCTTGTACACTAGGCGATCGCTTAATTTCTCCTTCCACAAATGCTTCAACAATCGCTCCTAACTCGGTGATTCGTCCAGAAAAATTATCCCAAGTTTCTTTTTTTGCTTGAAAGCGCAGAGAACTGAAGCGATCGCTTATTGCTGCTACTCTTTCGGCATGAGAACTTTCTGGTGGTGCTAATTTGGCGATCGCTCTTAAATCTAATAGCGCGTTTCCTTCACCAGAAATGCCCTCATTCAGTTTCACCACCATTCTTTCTAAACTTGGCTGACGTTCCCATAAATCCACTGCCGCTTCTGCCAAATCTGTACTATTCCAAACTCTTTCGCTACCATCGGGAAGCGGAACTCCGCTTTCGGCAAAGATTTCCCGACTACCGCTTTTACTTCCCCAAATCTGCAAGTTAGGTGCGGCAGCGTAGAGGGGTACACCTAATTTGAGAGATAATTCGCCTTCCCATGATGCCGAATTATAGCATATCATGAATGATTTTTCTAGCCTTAAAGCTTGGCGAATTCGATTTAGCAAACGAGGACGTTCTAAAATCTTTTGGCTGAGAGGTTTGAGGGAAGAATCGTAAGTAGAAAGCAGCA
>JBPCQW010000514.1:0-2628 GCA_050997715.1 Hassallia sp. | reverse complement strand
AGTCAATATTCTTCATCCTATTTACTTTATTAATGACGGGTGGAATGGGTTATCGTTTGGTATATTTGCAAATTGTTGAAGGAACGCACCACCGCAAGCAAGCAGAGTCAAATCGGATTCGGGTGATTCCTAAACAACCGGAACGAGGTAATATTTTTGATCGCAATGGCAAACTTTTAGCTAGCACTCGCTATCCTCGGTCTGTGTATTTGTGGCCTATGGCTCACACTAAAGAAGAATGGCGCAAAGTTGCACCGCGTTTATCGCAAATTCTCGATATCCCGCAAGAGGAAATTGAAAAGAACCTACAAGAGGCTGGTTTTAGCTCTTCTTCGCTAGTGCGGATTGCTCGTGATTTGAATGAAGCGCAAGTTACTGCATTGAAGGAGTATGAAAATGAACTCCACGATGTAGAAATACATACGGAAGCAGTTCGCTACTACCCGCACGGTAAAGCCTTGGCTCACGTACTCGGTTATACGCGGGAACTGACTGCTGAACAGTTGCAAGAAAAGAAAAAAGAGGGCTACCGATTGGGAGGTGCGATCGGTCAGATGGGGGCAGAAAAGGCGTATGAGAAAACGCTACGGGGCGAATGGGGGGGTCAGCAGGTAGAAGTAGATGGTAGAGGTCGTCCGCTGCGGGTTTTGGGCGATAAACAGGCAAAAGCTGGTCAAGATTTGCACTTGACTATAGATGTGGATCTGCAAAAGGCAGCAGAAAAAGCTTTGGGAGGTCGCAACGGTACGATTATCGCACTTGACCCAAACAACGGTGCGGTTTTAGCAATGGTGTCTTACCCTAGTTTTGACCCTAATATCTTTTCTAAGCAAAAAGTTACCAAAAAAGATTGGGAGACGGTACAAGGTGAAGATTATCCTTTGCTCAATCGCGCTCTGAGAGCTTATCCCCCTGCTAGTACTTTTAAAATTGTGACTACGGCAGCTGGGTTGGAATCGGGTAAATTTTCTCCTGATACAATATTGCAAACTTACGGTTCGCTGACCTTCGGCAGGACTACATTTGGTGAATGGAACCATGCAGGGTTTGGTCCGTTGGGATTTACGGGAGCGATCGCTAACAGTAGCGATACCTTTTTCTACCAAATTGGTCAGAAGGTCGGTGGTCCAACTTTAATTGAATGGACTCGTAAGTTTGGATTTGGTGAAAAAACTGGGTTTGAGTTCGCTTCTGAAGAATCGAAAGGGTTTGTTCCAGACGAGTCATGGAAGCAGAAAACTTGGAAGATGCCTTGGACTGTTGGCGACAGCATTAATATGTCAATTGGTCAAGGTGCCCTATTAAGCACACCGTTGCAAGTCGCCGGCATGTTTGCTGTACCTGCTAATGGTGGCTATAGAGTTCAGCCGCATTTGCTTAAAGACAATCAAGAAGCAAAAACCTGGCGCCAACCTGTAAATATGAAACCGTCAACCGTGAAAATTCTCCGTTCTGGATTGCGTCAGGTAATCACAGAAGGTACGGGTAAGGCTTTGAATGTGGCAACACTTCCCCCAATAGCTGGTAAAACTGGCACAGCCGAAGCATGGAAGCGTCAAGGTGTCAAAGCAAATCATGCTTGGTTTGGTGGTTATGCACCCGCTGATAAGCCGGAAATTTTAATTGTAGCGTTTGCCGAACATTCCGGCGGTGGCGGTGGTAGCATTGCTGCACCGATGGCGTTAAAAGTTATGGAAGAGTATTTTCAAAAGAAGTAATTCACGCAGTTGAGGGGAGGGGGAAGCAGGGGAAGAAATTTCTCCTTGTCTCCCTTGTCCTCCTTGTCCCCCTTGTCCCTACTGCGGTATTTTCGCGGGTTTGATATTCTTGGCTTTGTAGAAAGTTTCCAAGCTATCGCGATCGCCTACAAAACGCCAATGCCAAGGCTCATAACTCACACCTTGAGGATTGTCCTTGGGAAAGGACATCTCAAAGCTGTAACGCGCTGCATTTCCTTCTAGCCACTGATAAGCTTTTGTCTTGTCAAAAGTTGTTTGCAAATTAGTTGCTGGTGTTGCGCCGTCCCCAATATCTACAGCGTAACCTGTATGATGTTCGCTATGACCGGGAGGAGCGCTCAAAGCAGCTCGTTGTGCTGGTGTTTGATTGCGCTGGGCGCCAACATCAAAAAACAACTGTTCTTGGTCTTTCACTGACCTAAAGCCGGAAATTGGTACTAATATTACACCCGCACTCCGCGCTGCTTGTATCATCGCTTGATACTTTTCGGCAGCAGCTTTTCTCATTTTGATGCGTCCATCTCTAGAAATCGGTGCTAATTCTGATTCAGGCGCTTCTACGTATGTCAGATGCCCCAAAACAGTATCAGCATTATCTTGGGGGTTGACAGAAGTGCCAGTTTGTGAAGTACCAGGAGTAGAGCTAGCTGGAGAAGGTTGAGTAGCAGTTTTTTTCGGTGCAGTGAGGAAAAACAAAAAACCACTAATAACAGCCAGCATAATAAAGCCTACCACGCCGCCGATCGCTAAAACCATTGGTTGCACGCGGGGCACCTTCTTAGGTGTTGCCTCCGGAGTATCGCGTAAAGATGGCGGAATTTCGTCACCAGACTCAGCAGATGAGTTTTGCGGTTTTTCAGAAAACCCAGGAGGATGCAAGGGTCAACTC
>JBPCQW010000476.1:0-24229 GCA_050997715.1 Hassallia sp. | reverse complement strand
ATAAAACAGCCACCCAATAAAAACGCTCTCTTTTTGCTGTATTGATGGAGTGCATGGCTAATGTCTTTTCGTTTGAATACCAAAGCGCAAAAACTACCAACAAGGAAATACTAAAAATCACAGTCGTTGTCACCAAACTAACTCCAAGTTCGTCTACTAATCTATCAGTGATCAGTGTGCCAACGATACTTATTAAAACGACCACAAACCAGAAACTTGCTGGAACATAGCGTTTAAGCTTAAACTGATTTAAGAGTGCAATCAGTAACACGGCGCTCATAATGTAGGATGTAACGCCTAAACCAAGGTGCAGGGTTGCTGATAGAAAATCTGCTGCGGTTTCACCTACCGTGGTTGCCAGAACCTTAATAATCCAGAAGTAAATTGTCACCTCTGGAACCCTGTTTAACATCTTATTCATAATCTTTATCCTTCTTGATTTTTCCGTAGAAGTGAGATTAGTTAGTTGTGTTGTCAGAAATTACTGAGTAATTGTACTTTACACAGTAAAAGTCAAGAAATAGTCAAGATTGGATTGAAAACAGAATTTTCTCGGAATAGAGGTACTAAAAATAGCCGAAATGTCTACTTAAAAATTAATTTCACCATTTTATATTTAATTTATTGAACTCAAACCAATCTTGACTATTTCTTGACTTTTATTACCTACTATGAAAATACAAACTCAGACTTCAACGGATTTTAAAAGTATGAAAACTTCAACAAAAATTATTTTATCAGCAGCTTTTGTTGGTACTTTGGGACTTGCTGGATTGTCGAGAGTTGTGTCTGCAAAACAACCACAATCTTTCGTAGCAATTGTGCGTCAGCCTTATAGTGCTATCCAAGTTGCTGAAGTCAGTGATGGTGACAGTGAAACAAACGACGATGCAGCAAAACTGCAACCGCTAGCTAAAATTACTGCACAACAAGCACAGCAAGCAGCCCAAGCATCTGTGGGAGGTAAAGCGAAAAGCGTCAAACTCGAAAATGAAGATGGCAACTTAATTTATGCTGTAAAAATTGGTCAGCAAGAAGTTACAGTCGATGCTGGTAATGGCAAAGTTCTCTACGTTGAGAAGGCGAATCAAGAAGATGAAAAGAATGAAGCTAACCGTCCCAAGAGTAGTATTCAAGTTAAAAAAAATAGTGCTGATAAGTAAGTAGGGAAATTGAGTTTATGGAGTTGGTAAACGCACAGTAAAACAACTACCAACTCCTAATTGACTCGTAACACTAATTAATCCACCGTGATTTTGGGCAATAGCTTGAGCGATCGCCAGCCCTAAACCAGAACCACCTAACCAATAAGAACGAGAGCGATCGGCTCGCCAAAAACGCTCAAAAACCTTGTCGATATCCTCTGGTGCAATTCCCACGCCTGTATCTTGCACGTTTACATAAACCTGAGAACCGATACGATTAGTTTTAATTTCCACTATACCTTTTAATGGTGTGTAGTAAATTGCGTTTTCAATTAAATTAGTAAACAGTCGTGTTAATTGAACTGAATCACCTATTAGCTGAATATTTCCAATTAGCTGAAATTTCAAGTTAATTTGTTTGGCTTCGGCTTGAGGTTTGCACAGTTGTATTAATTTCTCTAATATTGACGTTAAATTAATAGTATCTATATTTTGAGTAGGGACTTTCTCGGTGCGTGCTAACAACAACAAGTCTTCGGTGAGGCGAGTCATTTGGTTAGTAGCACTAGCGATCGCCTGAAACTTTTCTGCATCTTTTGGTCCTATTTCATCTGGATATTCTAGCGGTAACTCCGCATTAATTTTGATAGCCATTAACGGACTACGTAGTTCGTGGGAAGCATCAGCAGTAAACTGTTTGAGCCTTTGAAAACTCTCTTCAATGGGTTGCATCGCTTGACGAGTTAGTAAAATTCCGCCAATACTACTAAGAGCCAAAGTTATAATAATTCCACCACCTAATCCCCAGTCCAGTTTTTTGAGGGTTTCATCAAATTCTTCTAAAGATTGACTTACTCTCACATACCCAACTAGCTTACCATTATCGCTCTTAATAATGGGTACAGTCACTGCTTGAATAGGAATTTTACCTATTTGAGTTTGTACCATTTTGTTTGGTAACAAAGGTAAGTTTAAGACTGTTTGTCCTTGTTGGGTAATTAAACTTCCCTGAGTATCAAACCACTGCAATCCTTGATGATAAGCAATTAAGTTTTGTGGACGAAAATCATTTTCAACTGTCAAGCGACCTTTTTCAAATTCTACATTTGCAGCCGCAACTTTTCCTATAGCTGTGAGTTTATCTGTTGTTTGTTCAGTTAGACTGCGAGTGAAAGCAACTCGGACTGCGATCACAAATATTCCCAGCAGCGATGCAAACACAACTAAGTAAGACAACAATAAGCGATATCGAATTCTTTGAAACACATTATTTATCGCTGTAAAATTTTACTTATTATTTGACAAAATGACTAATATTATGTTTACTTAAGTTGCTTTACTTGTGTCCTAGACGATAACCAACGCCATAGATATTTTCAATCAAGTCTTCTGAACTTCCAGATACTTTCAGTTTATTCCGCAAGTTTGTAATATGAGTTTTAATACTTCCTTCTCCCGAAGATTTATCAAAATCCCACAGTTTGTCAAGAATCGCCGAACGAGTGACAACTTGATTGGGTTTTCTCAAAAAATATTCTAATATCATATATTCTTTCGGAGTTAATGATATGATACTTCCTGCATAAGTAACCTGTTGAGTTGCTGGATCTAGTTGCAAATCACCGTGGATTAAAATCGCTGGGCGAATCTCTGTAATTCTTCGAGCTAAAGCCCTAATGCGTGCTGCTAACTCTTTTAAGTCAAATGGCTTAACCAAATAATCATCAGCACCAGCATCGAGTCCTATAATTTTATCCCCTGTTGTATCTCGTGCTGTCAGCATTAATATTAGGGCATTAGATGAAGCAGCGCGTAAACGCTGACATAGAGTGATTCCATCTAATTTAGGAAGCATTAAATCTAATAAAATTAGCTCATATAATCCTGACTGCGACCATTGCCACCCTTCAAGTCCATCGGTTGTTATATCCACAATATGGTGTTGTCGTCTTAAATACTCAGCTAATGGTTTAGCAATGCGATCGTCATCTTCAATTATTAAAATTCTCATAATACTCAACCTCTAACTTATACCAAGCAGATAATTAATCTTAAATTTAAAATTAATTAAACTGGATACTTGCCACAAAAACTTTCCTAAGCCCTATAAATACGACAAACTATGTAGTAGGGCAATGGAATTTTTGCAAAATATAAAAAGATCCTCAAAAACTGGCTATAGTCCATCTTAGTGGGCAGTTGACACTTGCGGCTTATTATAATTTCTTTAATCTTCATTGTAATTAGGTGCGATCGTGCCAAAAATAGGTAAAATTTTTGTCTACCCGATTAAGTCACTCGATGGTGTTGCAGTCAATCAAGCAACAATTCTTCCTGGTGGAGCATTACAGCATGACCGTGAATTAGCGATCGTTGACGAAAAGGGAAAAATTGTTAACGCTAAACGTACTGCCAAAATACATTTAGTGCGATCGCGATTCGACCTACAAAATCGAACCGTCTCACTGCAAGTTATAGGAACCAAAAAACAATTTTTTCAGTTGGACGAGGAACGCAAGGCGATAGAAAGTTGGTTTAGTGACTTTTTTGGCTTTCAAGTCAAATTGCAAGAAAATTTGTTTACGGGCTTTCCAGACGACTTAAACTCAACTGGACCAACAGTAGTAACTACAGCAACTCTCACAGAAGTCGCTTCCTGGTTTGATGAAAGTGTAGATCAAATACGTCGCCGCTTCCGTGCAAATATTGAAATTGACGGCACACCCCCATTTTGGGAAGATCAGCTCTTTGCCGAAAAAGGTGATATTTTACCCTTTCACGTTGGAGATGTGCTATTTGAAGGTACTTATCCCTGTCAGCGTTGTCCGGTTCCGACACGAGATGCGTTTACTGGGGAAGCTTACCCGAACTTTCAGAAAATTTTTGTGCAAAAACGTCAAAAAACCTTACCTGAATGGGCAAATTTATCTCAGTTTAATCACTTTTTTAGGTTGACTGTGAATACTCAAATACCCGCATCGGAAGCCGGGAAAATTTTAAAACTCGGTGACGCAGTTACAACAATCAAAGCAGATTTTCCTTAAATCTATGCACCAGCTACTCGCGAGTGCGATAATTTCCAAGAGGGACGCGCACGGGCAGTGGTTAATTAAGGGGAGAGAGATGACAATTAAGCGATTAATTTTAATGGTGCTGACGCTGGTTGCGATCGCAATAGCTGGTTTCTCTTTATTTAACAGTTGGAAAGAGCCTCAGTTCCAAAGTCGTCTGGAACTATATCAAACAAATATTGCATTGCAAGCTGCCCAATGGGAACCGTCAAACGATAATAGCGGCAATTTGAAGCCAGCGCGTGAAGCAATATTGGGTGAGAAACCTCTAGAAGCAGCGATAAAGCAGTATCAAGATGTGCGCGAAGCTGCTGAGACTAATTTGGAAAAAACCAAAAACCAATTAGCAAAGCTGCAATCTCAACCGATTACTACTCCCACCACCCCTAAACCTCAACCGGAAATTCCCCCCGCTAGTAATGCCTCCCGCGAAGTACAGCAAAAACAGTTGCAGCAGTCGCGAAATCAGCAGCAAAAATTCATTGCCGAATTAGACTTGCGATTAGGAATTTTACAAGCAGAGCAAGGACAGTTACAAACGGCTCAGAAAACTTGGACACAACTGTCTGAATCAAACATTGATTTAAAATTGAAAGAAACTTCTGCTGTCTTGACTGGGCTGTGGAGCGATCCCCCGCGTTTGTTGCCAAATGCTCAACAACTTATTCAAGAAAATTTAGAAGGTTGGTTTAGTTCTACTGCTCTCACCCAGCTTTATCAACTCCAGCAACGTCAAGAAGCACTTTCAACGCTGGAAGCTGCAACACAAGCAGCGGCTTCTCAAGCTTTGGTGAAATTAGCAATCATCGGCACGATCCCCACTTTAACAGCTTTGATTGGTATGGGACTGCTGATTTTTTTAATTGGTCAGCGTTTGATCAAGGGAAAAGCCGCTTTATTAGCTCAAAATGGCGATCGCGCTTGGACAACACCTTGGGATGTGGAAACAATTTTGCAAGTCTTCGTTGTCGGCTTTTTCTTATTGGGACAAATTGTAATACCTATTTTGTTTTCGCTGATCCCGATTCCGCGTCCTCTAGCTAATGTAAAAATTCAGGCTGTTTATGTTTTAGTTAGTTACTTGCTGCTGTCATCAGGTGCGTTATCGGTGATGTATTTTTCGCTCAAGCGTTTTTTGCCGCTAGAGTCGGACTGGTTTCGCTTTCGAGTGCTAGACAAGTGGTTTTTATGGGGATTTGGTGGTTATTGTGCGGCTTTGCCGATAGTGGTGGTAGTGTCTTTGATTAATCAACAACTGTGGCAAGGACAAGGTGGTAGTAATCCCTTGTTGCAACTAGCGCTAGAAAGTCAAGATACTACTGCACTAAGCATATTTTTCTTTACGGCAGCGATCGCAGCACCTTTATTTGAAGAAGTTTTGTTTCGCGGCTTTTTGTTGCCCTCGCTGACTCGTTACTTTTCTGTGTGGGGAGCAATTTTTGTGAGTGCTTTGTTATTTGCGATCGCTCACCTCAGCTTATCGGAAATTCTCCCCCTATCTGCTTTAGGAGTCGTTTTAGGAGTCGTTTACACGCGATCGCGCAACCTCCTCGCTCCCATGCTCGTCCACAGTCTCTGGAATAGTGGTACATTACTTAGCTTATTTTTATTAGGTAGTAATAAATAGTACTTTTTATCTACGGTTGCCAAAATTTATTTTTATTGGTTACACCTCTAAGTGTAACTAGTATTTACTAGTTATAATTCGTAGTTAAACGTCAATAAAAGCTAGCTTGACAGCAATCTGCTGTGGACAAAAACAACACAAGCAAGTCTGTTAAATAGCTAACAAAATACCTATGTAGCATTAAATCTCAACGCGGCAATTCAAGCCATTTTGGGACATAAATTACATTCTCAAGCTTTTTAGGGCTGAAATTATTTAGTTGTAAATCCTTGTTTCACTCAAAAGCGTGAAAATCCGCTGCAAAGCAGATTTAACAGACGCTCTTGTTTGAGATTGAGGTAAAGGAAAGATTATTGTCTGTATAGAAGAGAGGACACTGTTATAAACGCTCTTGCAAAACGTTCATAACAGGGTTCTACTTGTTGCAACAATAAACTGAAAAAAATCCGGACAGAAACAGCTTTACCTGTAGAAAGTCATATAGCAGAGCAGTTGTTGACGATTATTGCGATTAATTCTTTGCAAACAGAATTATTTCGCGTCACATGAGCCTAAAGCTGCTGTGCTGGGATTTTATCTCCCCTCAAACTTACGAATACTCATTCAATCATAGGAATGGTTTCAGACCAAGCTGAAAACCCTCTCCTAGTTATATGGTTCCAGCCTTGCTTATGCAATCGTGGCACGCTGCGTATCGCCATTTTTAATTACACAAAAGTCCGGAAATTTTCTACATCCATAAACGAGCAACATTAATATGGCAAATCTTAATACCAGTCACGCTAACAAACAACTTATAGCTGGTTACTGTGGCATTATTTTCGGTGGTTTTGGCGTTCATAAGTTTATTCTGGGGTACACTCCAGAAGGCTTAATTATGCTGGTTATTTCCGCAGTTGGAGGTTATTTTACCTACGGATTTAGCTTATTAATTATGCAACTTGTAGGTTTAATTGAAGCCATGATTTATTTGAACAAAAATCATGAAGAATTTATTAATACCTATTTTGTCAATAAGCAAGGCTGGTTCTAAAAATCATTGGTTTAAAATTAGATAGTGCTACCAGGTAGATAATGCCAGTTCAATTGACAAAGGCTTATGCATATTTATGTTAGGCAAAATTGTTAAAAATTATTGTTTTAGTAAATATACGGATACTAGGTGAAAATTCAAACGTTAATATCGATGCATTATCTTTAATGTAGGAGTTGCATCCCAATGGCAAATATTAACGGAACAGATGCTAGCAAAAAAGTTTCCGCTGGCATCTGTGCTATTCTTTTAGGCGCTCTGGGTATTCATAAATTTATTCTTGGTTACAGCACCGAAGGTATTATTATGCTGCTTGTTACTTTGTTAACTTGTGGCTTGGGTGGTGCAGTTATGGGTGTGATTGGCTTGGTAGAGGGAATTATGTACTTAAGCAAGTCTGATGAAGAATTTATCAGTACTTACATCGTCAATAAAAAGGGGTGGCTCTAAGCTTTAGTTGTCGTTTTGTTTTTGAGTACGTCGGTGTTTGAATTATCTTTTTATCCTCTGTCATGCTACGCTAAATTGGTTCGTTGGGGTATACTAGGATTTTCTTGTGCGCCGCTAATTGGTACGTATTTCTACAACCAAGGTTATAAAGTACCTTTCTTAGTCTGCCCACTCCGACACTGGACTGGTATTCCTTGTCCTACTTGTGGTATGACTCGCTCTTTCATAGCGATCGCACGAGGAGATTTGACCGAAGCTGTAACACAACACTTATTCGGACCGATTTTATTTGCTGGTTTTTTGCTCGCAGCAGTTCACATTGTTTTAGAACTACTAACCAGACACCGCATCACACTATTTTATTGTCGGTTACTAAAATTGAGAAAGTTACAAGTGCTAGGACTATTGTTGGTGTTAAGCTACCATGCCCTTCGCCTATATGACTCATCACAGACTGGCGATTTGTACGTAAATTTTATTAACTCACCTTTAAGTCAACTGCTGGGATCAAATACAAATTGAGTCTGTTTTATTTGACAAAAACATCCTATTTTTGCTGATATGTTCATGCTTAAAAAGAAAAAGCTCACCTTGCTAATTTTCTTGCTGTTTGGCTTCGCCTATTTCAGCGCTATGTCTAATTTGGAAATCAACTCATTTTTGAAAAGCCAAGTTGCCTTGATGCCATTCCAAGCGATCGCTCTAATCTACATTACTTATCTGCGGTGGAGTCGTACCTAAGACGAAGCTAATTCTTACAAAAGTTAATCATTTTGCTTTCAGTGTTCTGGATTTAGCCTACCCTCGAAATAGAAGCGCTTTTATTTTGCGTTGAACTTTCGTAGCAAATCCCACACTTTCCATGCAACTTGTCCCAAAAACTCAACTCCCAGCAGAACCAACCCTGACAACAGAGAAAATCACCTTAGATGTTGCGGGGATGAAGTGTGCTGGATGTGTGAAAGCGGTAGAACGGCAGTTAATCGAACATCCAGGAGTCAAAAACGCCTGTGTGAATCTGGCAACAGAAGTAGCAGTCGTAGAGTCTGAAGTTGGTGCGGTAGAACCAGATGCACTAGCGAAGCGATTGACGGATGCTGGATTTCCAACTCAACCCAGGCAAACTGGCGATAAAATATTAGGCGATAAACAAGCTTTGGAAGATCCGGGGAAACGACAGCGCCGAGAAATGCGTTCTTCACTTCGGCAATTAGCGATCGCTGTAATATTGCTGGTATTATCAGGAATTGGGCATTTTGGTCACATGACTGGCTCAATGCAGCCACTCGATAATATCTGGCTTCACTGTGGACTAGCAACAGTGGCGTTATTAATTCCCGGACGCCCGATTTTAGTAGATGGCTGGCGCGGTTGGCGGCGAAATGCGCCCAATATGAACACTTTAGTGGGATTGGGAACTCTCACGGCTTACACTGCGAGTTTGGTAGCGCTGCTGTTCCCCCAAATGGGTTGGGATTGCTTCTTTGACGAGCCAGTGATGATGATCGGCTTTATTCTCTTGGGGCGGACATTAGAAAGATATGCTAGAGGTCGTGCTGCTGCTGCATTTAGGCAATTGCTGGCACTTCAGCCCCAAGTAGCGCGATTAATTGCCAATCCACAAAAAGCCGGTGCCGGCTCGCCTGCTGTGGAAATTCCCGCAGAGCAAGTGCGTGTGGGAGAATGGTTGCAAGTGCTGCCAGGAGATAAAATCCCCGTTGATGGCAAAGTGGTAATCGGGCAAACAACAATAGATGAGTCGATGCTGACTGGGGAAGCTGTACCCGTGATTAAGCAACCAGGAGATGTGGTAACAGCCGGAACGCTAAATCAGTCAGGAGCGATCGCTATTCAAGCCACACGTACTGGAAGTGATACAACTTTAGCCCAAATTGTTGCTTTGGTTGAAGACGCCCAAACTCGTAAAGCCCCAGTACAAAAATTAGCAGATACAGTCGCTGGTTATTTTACCTACGGTGTGTTGACAGCGGCTGTGTTGACATTTGTCTTTTGGTACTTTTTCGGTACACATATTTGGCAGGATGTCAACATGAACAGTGCAATGGATATGTCTCACCACGGGCAAAGTTATCCTGCCCCAGCTATGTCCGGGCTATTGTTGAGTTTAAAGTTAGCGATCGCTGTGATGGTAGTCGCTTGTCCTTGTGCTTTAGGACTTGCCACACCCACAGCTATTCTCGTAGGCACCGGCATCGGTGCAGAACGAGGTTTGTTAATTAAAGGCGGTGACGTTTTAGAACGAGTACATAAGTTAGATACGGTAGTATTTGATAAAACAGGCACTCTTACTACTGGTAATCCTACTGTTACCGACTGCCTTGTAATTAAAGTGGAAGAAGATAAAAAAGTAATTTCTTCCCCTACTTTTGTACAGACGCGATTAATTGCGTCTCTCCTCCCCACTCCCTACTCGCTAATACAGCTAGCAGCAGCAGTAGAAAGCGGTACTTGCCATCCCCTCGCAAAAGCGATTCAACAAGAAGCGCAGCAGCAACAATTATCAATTCCAGATGCTAAAGACTTTCATACCGAACCTGGACTTGGCGTGTCTGCTGTAGTAGAAGGCACAAAGGTTATTTTAGGTAATTGCGAGTGGTTAAGTTGGCACGGAATTTCTATAAGTAAAACTGCACAGCAGATAACAGAGGAATTGGCAGCAAATGGTAAAACTGTCGTTTACGTTGCAGTAGAAGGGATTTTAACCGGGTTAATCGCCGTTCAAGATACCCTCAGACCAGATGCTAAAGCAGCGGTTGACAAGTTACGCTTGATGGGTTTGCGGGTAATGTTGCTGAGTGGCGATAGATTAGAGGCAGCTAGTGCTATAGCCAAGCAATTAGGATTAGACAGTGAGAATGTAATGGCAGGTGTCCCTCCGAGCAAAAAAGCAGCGGCTATCAAGGCTTTGCAGAAAGGGGAGACAAGAGGACAAGGGGACAAGGGGACAAGGGGACAAGGAGGACAAGGGGGACAAGGGGACAACAAGATTTGGGAAACTCCTAACTCCTCACTCCCGACTCCCCACTCCCTTGTAGCTATGGTTGGGGATGGTATAAATGATGCCCCGGCGTTATCGCAAGCTGATGTGGGAATTGCTTTACATTCTGGGACGGATGTAGCGATGGAAACTGCTGAGATTGTGTTGATGCGCGATCGCCTAACCGACGTTGTAGAATCTATTCAACTTAGTCGTACTACCTTCAACAAAATCCGTCAAAACTTATTTTGGGCTTTTGCATATAATACATTAGGTATTCCCCTAGCTGCTGGTGTGTTGTTTCCCAGTTTCGGTTTTGTCCTCAGTCCATCTGGTGCTGCTGCTTTAATGGCATTTAGTTCTGTTAGCGTCGTTACCAATTCACTATTATTACGTCGAGCAAGCCCATCGCCCGTAGAATCCTCCTCTAGAGGTAAAATTTTTTAGCACAGGTCTTGGTTTTGCCCATCTCAGGTTAAACTAGGTCGTTAGTCAGGTTCCGATCGCATCTCAGAAAGCCTGTTGATACTCTTAAAAGAGAAACAGCAGCCAAAACAGTAGAACCAAGTTCTTCTTTCATATTGCAAGTCAATATGCACTTAAAATGCATATTACATTAGTAGTACAGACTTTGAGTGCGCGAAAATGGCAAGAAACTACACCAAACAACTTTTAATTAATTACACAACCACTTTTAGCAACGACTTGTCAATGGCAGCAGAAACTAAGCTAGCAGAAACGAATGAAAGCCATCTACTGATTATTGAAGATGATCAAGGACGCAAAGAATTTACGCTTGATCGCCCTTTGCATTCTATCGGTAGACGCGACTGCGATATTACTTTAGTATCGCAGTTTGTCTCACGCCGTCATGCCACATTAGTTAGGCTGCCACGAGACGATAAAAACCATAGTTATTATTATCGGATTGTCGATGGTGATGCCAAAGGCAAACCTAGCGCTAATGGCTTAATGATCAACGGTCGCAAGATACCAGCACACGATCTCAAAAATGAAGACGAAATTGTTTTTGGTCCTCAGGTACGTGCTATTTATTACCTGTTAAGAGACACTGCACGACCTATCATCCAAACCGATGTTACTGAGTATGACATTACGCTCATAAATCCCGGCATGACTGAAGATACTGAGGACGATATTGAAGATTAAAAACCTGTTAAAACAGGCATATTTTTATTATCATCTAAGTTATTTTTTGCTCTTAGGCGTGTTGCTCAAGCTAGCTTGATATTCTCGTACTAGCCACAGCAAACGCCTTTGCCATAAGTGCCATTAGCACAGTGTAGCCGAAATAACTAACCAGTAGAAACCAGCTAAAAAGCTTATGTCATAAACTTTCCGTCCTTCAGCTTTTAATATAGCTGCCTTCTTCCACTGCCTACCCAGCAATGCTTTCAATTAAATGCCAATGACGGTTATGTTCGATCGCCTGCTTGACGTATTCAAACACTTGACGACAGTGATTATCAAGCTGAAGAGGCAGTTCCTCATTTTTAATCACAATACTCATCCTGGTTTCGGTTTCAGTAGCTGTTGACTTATCAATCAAAACTTCCACCCTCACTAACTTAGAGAAGGAAACACTACCAGGAATTTCACGAGCCATAATGTAATCGGCTGTATAGTATTGAACATCAAACTCACAGTCTTGCAGAAGTTCTACAAGCAACGGCTGAAGATGATCAATAGTTACAGAAACAATAAATGAACACGTATAGCGAGCCATAATAGCCCCACGCCTTGCAACACTCCGTCCATCCTATAATATCGAAGCACGTAAAAGGGAAGTAGTTATAGATTCATAATTAAACTGGGGACTGGTTGTACTAGGGATTAGGAAAGAGGGAAGAAGTAAGGAAAGCGTCCCCAGTAGCCAATTCCTTTCTTGTTCCATAAATTAATTTAATTGCTTTTGATCCTTTATTCCCAATCCCCAGTCCCTTTTTGGTAAAGCAAAACAAGACACAATCAAATTTTCATCAAAGAGTCCAAAGTACAAGAAGGTGAAAAATTGATAAAAAACTATAAAATAGTAAGTTGGGCAGAGGTGCAAAATGAAAGTAGCAATTACCGGAGCAACAGGATTTGTCGGCAGTCGTTTGGTAGAACGACTTCACTCTCAAGGTCAAACAGTACTAGTTTTAACTCGTAACATCAGCTTTGCCCAAAAAGTTTTTCCATCTCAAGCTTTCCCGAATGTAGAAATTATTGCATACACACCAATTTCTGATTCTTGGCAAGATGCCTTGTCAGGTTGTGACGCTGTAGTTAATTTAGCTGGAGAACCCATTGCTGAGGGACGTTGGACACCAGAACGCAAGCAGGAAATTCTCAACAGTCGCAAACTCACTACGCAAAAAATTGTCGAAGCGATCCAGATTGCTAACCCCAAACCATCCGTGTTAGTCAACGCTTCGGCTATTGGCTATTATGGCACCAGTGAAACTGCTACCTTTGACGAAGCAAGCCCTTCTGGTAACGATTTTCTTGCTCAAGTCTGCCAAGCTTGGGAAGCTGAAGCCACAAAAGTACAAGCATCTGGTGTGCGATTAGTTATTCTGCGTTTCGGTATTGTTTTGGGAACAGGTGGTGCTTTAGGCAAAATGATTACCCCCTTCAAACTCTTCGCAGGTGGTCCCATTGGCAGCGGCAAACAGTGGTTTTCGTGGATTCACTTAGATGATATAGTAAATTTAATACTGCAAGCTCTAACTAAACCACAAATGCAAGGCGTATATAATGCTACTGCGCCTAATCCCGTCCGCATGTCAGAATTATCCCAGACTATGGGGCAAGTAATGAATCGTCCTTCTTGGTTGCCAGTTCCTAGTTTTGCAATTGAAGCTCTTTTGGGTGATGGTGCAATTGTAGTTCTAGAAGGTCAACAGGTTCAGCCCAAACGCACCTTAGAAACTGATTTTGAGTACTTGTATCCTAACTTAAAACCTGCCTTAGCAGAAATTCTCGAATAAAGTTATTTGTTAATTCGTAGTGAGCAGTTTACCGCTCATAGTTACTTGTGGGTGCGTTACACACATTCGTCCTAACGCACCCTACATTTTATGTATTTTCAGGTTGATTTACTAAACCACTAACTACTGACTGGAGAGGAATTTCTTAGAAACCCAATTGATAATACCGCTAAGAATAGCACCACCCATAACGATGCCGATCGCCGGATTAAATACTGGTTGCCAAAGTTTATGCCATAAATCTAAACCCAGATTTACTCCAGCAGCATCACCTATAGCAGCGATCACCAACCAGCCAAAACCTAAAAAAACCAAAAATACATCAGCCACTAAAACCAGATTTAGCCACTTTAACAATTTATCTTTCATATAGGGAATAGGGATTGGGGATTGGGGACTGGGGACTGGGGAATAGGGAATGGGGAATGGGAATAATTATTTAAAAAAAAGCGTCCTTATGTCCCATGTCCTATGCCCATTCCCTAATTATTCTGGAAAAAGCCAGCTTTTGACTTTTAGCAAAGTCTGCCAATCTGGTTTTCTGGTTAAACCGTCTTCAATGCTGCTTTTGATATCATCCCGCCATTCAGGGTTAACAAATATTAATTGTTGGGCAAAATCAATATGTTCCCTTAACCCTTTTTCACCTTTTTCCAGCATCGCTAAAGCGAGATTAATTCTTGCCTGAGCGTCTTGTGGATTTAATTTTACTGCTTTCTGGGCGGCTTTGTGAGCAGAGTTGGGTTTGTTATTTAGCAGATACAACCACGCTAAACAAGTCCAAGCGGAACTACTTTTAGGAGCGCGATCGCATACTTCTTGAAATACAGGGATTAAAGAATCGACTGATTCTCCAGCTTTATAGCGTTCTAAACCTGTATCAAACAGGGAGTCAACTGTATTAGTCATTAGTCAATAGTCATTAGTCAAGATTCATTAGTCGCTTGTGCATAATTTCAATAGTCATAATTTCAATAGTCAAAAACCTTCAACTGTGGACTCTTGACTATGGAATGAACGACTAGAAACTAAACACCAAATGACTTACCGCAACCACAGGTTTGATTTGCGTTAGGGTTGGTGAATTGAAAACCACCACCGATCATGGCATCGCTGTAATCAAGCATTAAGCCATAAAGATATAATAAGCTTTTGCGATCGCAAAGAATTTTGAAGCCATCATAATCAAACATTTCATCTTCGGGGGCGATTTTACTGGCGTCTTCAAAATCCATCATGTAAGACATCCCAGAACAGCCACCTTGACGCACTCCCACCCGCAAGCAAAGGTCTGCACCTTGACTATCCCGCAAGCGTTTTACTTGTCGCAATGCTGCTTCACTCAGTTGAATTCCCCGTTGAGATACTTGTGCTTGTGTCATCTTTTCAACTCCTTTATGTGGTATAACCAGAACCTTGTCTGGACAAGTTTGTAAGTTGAAACCCCAAGCTCTCACGCCGAGGTCGCTCCTTGCTGTTGAGTGTATCCATTCTAGCGGCATTGATGTCCTAGAGTACCAAATTGTAAATACTCCTTTAAAAGCCGCAAAAAGCAGCCAAAGATTTTTATTCTAGAATTGAGGGACTCGGTGTTTGTATTTCGGTGTTTTCTAATAGCGTGGTGGTAGCCAGCAGCCCAACCCCTCTTCAGGTGCAGCCGTGTTAATTAATTTTTAGCTAACGCTCGCCATTTTCCTTAAGTTTACTTGCACATTGCTTGTTTCGACTCTTCTTTACTTTATGACAAGTTTTAATCGCTCTACCAGTCGTCGTTTGCAGAAATTAATTCAAATTCCTTCTGTATGGGAGGGCGATCGCCGTCCGATGTCATCACCAACTAGAGATGACTCGGAGGAAAAAGGAGAATGCATTCTTTGGGTGGATGGCTCCCAAGGAATTGTGCGCGGAATGGATGTTGTTGATCCCGACACTGGTCCTGAGGCGATCGTTCGCACTCTCATGCGAGCAATGGAACATCCCCACAGTCCCGCAAAACCAGCTCGTCCCCAAAGAATAGTTGTTAGGGATCGCGAGATCCAGTTTTACCTGCGTGGGGTTCTGCAAGATTTGGATATTGCCATTGATTACACACCCGAATTGCATTTAATTGATGAACTATTTCGCGGATTTGCGGAAATCGTTGATGGTCAAGTCCCCGAACTACCTCCACAGTATGCGTCAACCCTCCGCGATAAAGCATTGGCAATATGGAGAATTGCTCCTTGGGAATTTTTGGAAGAACAACAAATCTTATCAATAGAAATTAATAGGTGGGATGTTGGTACACTTTATGCCTCAGTGATGGGAATGCTGGGGATGGAGTATGGAATTTTATTTTATCGCTCAGAAGATTCTCTCAAGCGATTTCGCGCCACCGTTTTAAGAGATGATGAATCGCAAGAGCGTTTAGAAGAAGCTTTTCTCAAGCAAGATTGTCTGTTTCTCACATTTGAGCGTAGCAACGGCATCGACGAAGATGAAGATGAAGATGATGTTGACGATCTTGCAGATTTGCCGTTATCGGAAATTGACCCGACATTCGGCAATATCCACCCCTTAGAAGGACTGCGGTCTGTTTTGTATGACGAAGAAGCTCTTGTAGTCTTGGTGGCTCTAGAAGGCTTCTCTCGCTTTATCCGCGACCATCGACGCCAGCTTCAAGGAGAAGCTTTCGTTTCCTTAAGCCGTCGCTATCGCATTACACTGCCATCGGATGAATTAACTAAATCAATTAATGTCACCGTCTCTAGTATGCCGCAGTTAGCAGGCGAATTAGAGGAAATGGCAGGCTTTAGCAGCCAAGAGGAGGGGGATTTTGCCGATAATCCGATGTTGCGCTCATTGCGAGATGACTTGATTCCGCAAGATTCTTTTCTCAGCTTGGGTGTGGTGTCTTGGGAAATGTTGGAGTATTTACGCAACGGTGTCACATACCATGAAGCGGGCGAAATTCAACAAGTAGGTGACGGATTGCCTGTAATTTTAATTCAAACTTCCCGTCCTAAGGCGAAGATTGTAATTGAAAGTGTTGAAGCAGCTGGGGGACTGAAAGCAATTTGTTTTAATCCCGGTGCCGATCCTTTCGATGGCGATCGCTACGATTTGGGTTTATTACAAACTAACAATGGCGAATTATTTCTCTTTGGTGAGTTTTTGGATGATGACCCGATTCACGTAGAAGCACGGAAAAAATGGAATCAGCGGTGTAAAAATACTCAGGGGTACTGTGGCTTAATTATTGCCAAAGGACTCACCGGTGCTTCTCGCGGAAATCCTCAATTGCGGGATATGATGGCTTTATTTGAAGCGCGATCGCTTTCCCCGAAAGAGTTAGGTATTGGCACTCTCCAACTCATGCCACAGCTTTAATTTGAATGATATCTATGTAATAACCACAGATAAATTATTTCCAACCATAATAATTTATCTTTTTTTATCTGTCATTTGCAAACATCATATATTTTATCTACGTTTATCTGCGATTAATTACTTCTGGAATTTAGACTAGTCCAGTACCGGAAACTAGTCTAAACTCCAGTAATATAAGTCTTATATCTATTAAATGAACACTCTTCGCAGCAATGTTACAAGCAGTTTTTATCAGGAAGTTTACTATATTTTTTACATTGTACGCGCTTGTTAGTCTAGTTCTTTACTTTATAAGTTCTTTTACAATTCCTACTTGGCTAGTTTATTTATTCGTCCTTTTACCGTTTTATACAGTTTGTATTTTATTTCTGATTAATTTTAATTTAAAAAATCGTCAAAAATCACTTACATTTCGACGATTACCGTTCTATTTAAGTGTTATTTTTCAAATCTTAATTATTTTCACAAGTCCTGCAAGCTGTTATGGTTGGAAGCAAGGCTCGGCTTGCTATTCATTTATTCAGTCTCAATTAATAGATATTAGCAATAATCCCCCTCATTGGATGATTGAAAACCTATTTCCTATATCTGTATTCATGCACATTATTAGTATTTGTGCTTTCTTAGGAAAGATTCGCGTTGCTCCCTATTAGGACAGGCATCTTGCCTGTCTGTGCAGGCAAGACACCCTACGTGTACAATCTAAAAATTACAACAAGAACCTACCATCAAGCAGTTTTACCATCCTGCTGCGACCTGAGTTGTGTCTGTGGCTCAATTGAGCCAGCAGGTAAAGCTTCACGTCTCGATCCCGCTCCATTGTGATTTGGGGTTTTCGGAGGGTTCGAGCCTCCTGGTGGACGCTTGCGAGAAAATATAGCCTTAGCCGTACTCTTAACCAAAATGTACAGAATTGGCACTAAAAACAAACTCAAGAACGTCGCTAAGAATAGTCCCCCAAACAGCGCTGTCCCCAAAGACCAGCGGCTACTGGCTCCAGCACCTTCAGAGAGAACCAAGGGCAAAAATCCCAACAGCGCCGCAAAAGAAGTCATTAAAATTGGTCGCAGACGTTCTTCCCCCGCTTTCACCGCTGCTCGTGTGATGCTCATACCCTCCTCAAGCAGTTGATTGGCAAATTCCACAACTAAAATTGCATTTTTCGCTGACAGACCAATCAAAGTCACCAAACCCACTTGACAATAGATATCATCCACCACTTTGGGAAAAAGGCTACCGACCATAAACACATTCGATCGCAGCCAAATCGCTGTCATCGCTCCCAATATTGCGAGGGGAACCGTCAGCAAAATAATAATCGGGTCAGTGTAGCTTTCATATTGAGCTGACAGCACCAGAAACACAATCACGATCGCTATACCGAAAATCAGCGCTGTGGCTCCTCCAGAAGTCTTTTCTTGCAAATAAGTCCCCGTCCACTCATAACCAAAACCTTGGGGTAAAACCTCTGCTGCTACTTCCTCCATCGCTTTAATCGCCTCACCAGAACTCGCACCAGGAGCCGGAGCGCCCTGAATTTTGATGGATCTATACAAGTTGTAATGCGAGATGGTTTTCGGTCCCACAAATGGCGTAACTTCCACCAAATTGCTCAAGGGAATCATTGTCCCATTAGCGGAGCGAACATATAGCTTACCAATATCATCAGGATTAGAGCGAAAAACTCCATCTGCCTGGATATATACCCGATATTGTCGCTGTCCCTGCACAAAGTCATTCACATATTGTGACCCTAAATAACTTTGCAACGTGGTAAAGATTTGATTGATATCAACATTCAGAGCTTTAGCTTGGTTGCGGTTCACCTGAATTTGAAATTGGGGAGTATTTGCCGTAAATTGAGTAAAAACTCCTTGGAGAACAGGTTTTTTATTCGCTGCTGCAATAAACTTTTGGGCATTCTCAACAAAGGTTTCAATGGGAGCGCTCCCTGTTCGGTCTTGAAGGATAAACTCAAAACCACCCGTACTACTCAACCCGCGAACGGGTGGAGCATTCACCGCAATTACTCTGGCTTCTGTAATGGTTGACAGCTTCTTATTCAGCTTCTGAAGTATTCCATAAACAGATTGAGATTCTTCAGTTCTCTCTTTCCAAGGTTTCAAGTTGGCAAAGGCAATGCCCAAATTAGAAGCATTTCCATCGAAACCAAAGCCAGCGATCATAAAACTAGCTCTCACCTGGGGAACCGATGTCACTTCTTTGGCAACCCGCTCCATAATTGATTCGGTGTACTTCAAAGAAACTCCATCAGGAGCCTGAACAATTACAAAGAAGTAACCTTGATCTTCCTCTGGAATAAAGCCGGTAGGCACTGCTTTGTACATGAAAACCGTTGCCACTAAACCAGCGATAAAAACCCCAATGACAATCGGCTTCACATGAGTGAGGAAGCTGACAAACCCCACATATCGGCGCGTAAACCAGGCAAATCCGCGATTAAACAGCCCAAAGAACCAGCCTAAAGGTCCCCATCCCGGCTGTGCTGGGCGCATCAAAATCGCTGCCATACTTGGAGAGAAAGTTAAGGCATTGAAGGTGGAGATAGCGATCGAGCAAGCAACCGTTAAGGCAAATTGTTTGTAAACTATACCAGTGGTTCCCGGCACAAATGCCACGGGAAGAAACACCGCCATCAGTACAAGTGAGGTGGCAATGATTGCTCCAGTCAATTCCTTCATTGCTTCCATAGCTGCCTCAAGGGGCTTCATCCCCTGTTCCAGCTTGACTGCAACTGCCTCTACGACAATAATCGCATCATCGACGACGATACCGATCGCCAAAACGAAACCAAATAAAGTCAGTGTATTAATCTGAAATCCTAAAACCAACAGAGCCGCACATGTCCCCACCAAAGAAACGGGGATCGCAACCGTAGGAATAATCGTAGTCCGCCAATCTTGCAAAAAGACAAAGATAACCAAGACGACTAAGATAATCGCTTCAACCAAGGTGTGCAGCACCTCTTCTAGGGAAATTTCCACAAATGGAGTAGTGTCAAATGCAACCTGTCCCTTCAGTCCGGGTGGAAAACTCTTGGCTAACTCTGCGATTTGTTCCTCGACAGCGTGAGCAACTTTTAGGGCATTACTACCCGGAAGTTGATATATCCCCAAACCGACAGCGGGCTTGGGATTACTCCCTGGTAAGGTAAATTTAGCATCAGCAAGATAATTCTCTGCCCCTAGTTCAACTCGACCCACATCTTTGAGTTTAACTAAGCTGCTACTGGTGGCATAATTAGTATTAACAGCACCGCTGGCATCAGGATTATTACCAACTTGACCCACCTTTAGCACCATGTCTTCAAATTCAGCCACATCTTTGAATCGACTGCTTGCCCGTAAAGCAAATTCAAAGCTTTGATTCTTTGGTGCTGGTTCTTTACCAATTGACCCTGCACCTACTTGAATATTCTGTTCTTGCAGGGCAGTTGTCACATCTTGCGGTGTCAGTTTATATTGAGCTAGCTTATTTGGATCCAGCCAGAGACGCATTGCATATTTGCGTTCACCAAAAACCCTGACACTACCGACACCAGGAACCCGTTTAATTTGGTCAAGAATAAGCTGGTCAACATAATTACTGATAAAAATGTTGTCATACTCATTATTTTCTGCGTAGAAACCATATACCAAAAGGAGACTGCTTGATGCTGTTTCTACGGTGACACCCGTTCGTTTAACAGTATCTGGCAATTGCGGATCGGCGATCGCCTTTTTGTTTTGAACGTTGACTTGAGCAATATCAGAATTGACATTAGTGGGAAACGAAACAACTATATTGCTCGCGCCGTCATTACCCGTGTTAGAAGAGATGTAAGAAACATCTTTAACGCCGTTAATTTGTCGCTCAATAATGTTGGTAACAGTGTTTTCTGTTGTTTGAGCATCTGCACCAATATTGTTGGAACTAACGGTGATTTGGACGGGAGCGAGGTCTGGTAGCTGCGAAATTGGCAGGATCGGAATACAGATGCTTCCCAGCAGCAAAATAATGATTGTACAGACGGTCGTTAAAACTGGGCGTTTAATGAAGGTATTGACAAACATAAGCTACTAAAATGGAGCATGGGGCATTGGGCATGGGGCATTGGGCATGGGGAGCGCTCTTTATCGTCAAGCGGCTAGAAGCGACAGTTGCGCTTTCCTCCACGTCATAATTAAAAATTAAAAATGCTTTTTCTAAATTTTTAATTGTTACTTTTTAATTCACTTTGATTCGCCGCGTCTTCAGATATGGGCTTAATCTCAGCACCATTTCTTAAGCTAAGAATGCCGGAAACAACGATTTTTTCATCAGGCTTTAATCCTTGAATAACTTGATAATTATTCCCCTCAATTGCTCCTAACCTCACGGGCTTTTGTTTGGCTACTAAAGTCTGGGTTTCTGCTTGAGGTTTTTCTGGTGCTTCAGCCACAAAAACAAAAGTCTTTCCTGCCAAATTAGATACTGCTGTGACGGGAATTAAAATTCCCGGACGCTGATCCCAAATCACTCTGGTTTGCACTGACTGACGATTCATCAGTTGTCCGCCAAAATTAGTAAAAATAGCTTTAACCAAAACTGTCTGCGAATCTGAACTAGCATTTGGGGAAATAAAGCTTAATCTACCTCCTGCTGTGACTTTGCCTTGAGCATTCAGCATTTGTACAGGTAAACCCAAGCGCAATTGTTTGGCTTGGTTGAGAGGAATGTTTATTTTCAGTTCCAAAGAGTCATTTTTGGTAAGTGTGGTGAGATGATCTCCTTTGCCCACATACTCCCCTACCTTCACTGGGATGTCACCGATAATGCCCGCGAAAGGAGCAGTTACCTTAGTGTATTGCTGTTGCACTTGAGCTGCCTGGACTTGAGCTGCTGCTTGAGTTACTTGCGCTCGTGCTTGAGCGATTTCTTCGGGACGGGAGCCGTTCTCTTGTTGGGTTAAGTTTTGTTTTTGTTGTTCTAAAGCACCCGCTAATTCGTTAATATCAGAGCCTCTGCTTTGACGGAGTTGCTCTAAGCGTTTTTTGGCTGCGATAAGTGCAGCATCAGCACTTTGTTGTGCCTTAATATATCCGTCTAAAGTATCTTGAGAGATTGCACCGTCTTTTTGTAATTTTTCGTATCGCTTTGCTCGTGACTGTGCAAGTTCCAGATCCGATTGAGCCGAATTAACTTGAGCTTCAGCCTGCTGAATTTCCGCAGGTTGCGATCCCGATTGAGCATCTCGAAGTTTTGCTTGAGCTTGAGTAACTTGCGCTCTAGCTTGGGCAATTTCTTCTTTTCGAGTACCTGCTTTGAGTTGGGCAAGATTTGCTTGTGCTCTTTCTAGTGCCGCTTTTTGTTGTAATAGTTGGGCATTAACATCATCGCTTTCCAAGGTAATAATAACTTGCCCTTGTTTAATGCGATCGCCTTCTTTAACAAGAACCTGGCTAATTCGTCCTTCTATTCGTGGCTTTATTGGTACTGAGCGTGAAGCTTCTAAATCGCCGATAAATTGCGAACTTTCTCTAATAGTTCCAGTTTCCACAGTGGCTAACTTCACCGGAACTGCCATTGGTTTCTTCGCAGTTGCTTGAGCTGCTTGGCTGGCATTATCGCCACGGCTTTGCCACCAGTGCCAACCGACACCTGCTGCTCCCAAGATTAGCAGCATAATTCCCAGTATCATCAACCAATTTCGCTTTTTACGTGGCTCTTGAAGTTGCTCTGATACAGACTCTTGTTCAGTCTGATGGTCATCAGTAACAGCAAGATTTTCTGTTTTTACCGATGCAGAGGACTTAGACAAATCAGAATGGGACATCGTTGTTTTCTCTTCTTTTACTTAGACTTGGACAACCTGGTTTTAGCGGAAAAATTCGTGTTTAAATAAATTTTTCCGCCATTTTTCTACGTAACTTGGCTGGATATGTCTTTGATCAACTTGATATTTCGTATATACAAAAAACTTGAATCAATCTCACTTCATTTTTTGAGAGATAAATTATCTGTATTTATAGGCATAATGCTAATACCACGGACAAATAAATCAACGCAAGCATCAATGTACCATTCACGGCTATAGCTTACTGTAGTTGGGGTAGCAGTGCGACGCAGCATTCCTGAAAGCAACATACCCGTAAACATATCTACTGCTATTTCTGCATCTATCTCTGGACGTACTGTGCCGTTTTTTTGATTTTTCTGCAAGTATGCAATTAACTTTTTATCCAGCGATTCAGCAGCATCATGTAATATTTGACAGGCAGCATTAGGATGTCGCTTCGCTTCCCCAATAAATGTCCGAATTAAACCTTCATGTTCCTCCAACATCTGATTGAAAAGTGTTGCATAATGTCTTAAGTCGATGAGTAGATCCTGAGTCCATTCCTCCTCATTGGCTAAGGCTTCAGCCTGTAAAGCTATCATTTGCTGGATCACGGCTGCTAATAGGTGCTCTTTGTTTTGAAAATGGCGAAACAAAGTTACTTCGTTTACCTTTGCTACACGCGCAATCTCACGGGTTGTCGCTCCAGATAAACCTTCATTCGCAAATACCTCAGTAGCTGCTTTAATCAACCGCGCACGAGTTTGTGCTGTCTTTGATCCAAAATTCTCCACAAAACGAATGCAAGTAATTACTTGCCTATATTATAAGCAGATATTAGGTAAATATTTGTCAAAATTAGATATTGACAATGGGGAATAGGGCATTGGGAAAAAGGTAATTTCCCCATTCCCCAGTAAAGAGTCCCCAGTCATTGGGTATGGGAAACACAGCTACAATGAAAATAGTTAGACTTTATTGAGATTTGTAAATTAGGGATAAGCTGTTGTCATGGCTCCCGCTGTTTTAATTCAAAACCTACAAAAGCGCTACGGTACAGTTGAAGCGGTCAAAGATGTCTCCTTTCAGGTAGAGCCAGGAGAAATCTTTGGTTTACTCGGTCCCAACGGAGCCGGGAAAACAACTACTTTGCGTACCTTATGTACTCTTACGACACCAGATGCTGGCAAAATTGAAGTATCTGGGATTTCTGTGTTGGACAATCCCAAAGCTGCAAGACAAAGATTAGGCTATGTAGCGCAGGAAGTTGCTTTAGACAAAGTGCTGACTGGACGAGAACTGCTACAACTGCAAGCGGCACTTTATCATTTACCGCGCAACATAATCAAGGAGCGGGTAAATATGGTATTAGATTTACTCGGTTTGCAGGAATACGCCAATAAAAAGACAGGAACATACTCTGGCGGTTTACGCAAGCGTCTTGATTTGGCTGCTGGATTACTTCATGCACCCGATGTTTTAGTTTTAGATGAGCCAACCGTAGGACTTGACATAGATAGCCGTTTTGTGGTATGGGACTTTCTGCGAAAGTTGCGTGCGACTGGAACAACAGTATTAATTACTAGCCATTATTTAGAAGAAATTGATGCCCTAGCCGATCGCGTCGCAATTATTGATCGGGGTGTTGTGATTGCTGCCGGCACACCATCAGAGTTAAAAGATAAATTAGGGGGCGATCGCATTACTTTGCGAATCCGCGAATTT
>JBPCQW010000445.1:0-4714 GCA_050997715.1 Hassallia sp. | reverse complement strand
GGGGTTAGTGTCACTCGTCGCACCCATGCATCAACAAAATACACAGAACTCTTTTGATCAGGACTACAATTAATGTTGAAATACCAATGATATTTCAATTTTGGCTTCAGAGCGTATTGAGGATTTGACGGCAGTTTGATACTAATTGCTCCCGATTTTCCTGGTAAGCTAATTGGTGTACGCCAAATATCGTTACTTTCTTGATCCTGCAAGACAAACTCTCCAGAACGGATATCGCTAGGTAACTCTGGAATATAAACCCAAAAACTAGGATACTCGCTGATTGTTCTTCCTAAAAAGGATTTCTTGTTAGTTTCCTCACCAGGAACTAAGGCTGTCAACGGCGTTTTTAAGTTAGGACAATCACCACGCCGGCTTGCTCCTCCTCGGCGCCGACCTGTAGGATCGCCATCATCGGGAAATTGCTGATCGGTAGGTTTATTTTGTTTGATAGAAACTATGTTATTAAATGATTGCGCTTGAACTTGTGATGTTGCCAAACTAAGTAGTAAAGTAATCAAAGTAAGTTTTATCTGCTTTTGAAAAGATTTATTTTTATTCATATTTACTAATTTAAATGTTTCTTGTTTATAGGGGAACGCGGTAATATTTTCAGGACAACTGCACTAGCAATTAACGCTAATGCTGATGGAATAAGTGGTATCCACCCTGCGAGTGTAAATAGACCAAAGCAAATGCTAAAAATTGCGTAAAGCGATATGGCGATCGCTAATCCTAAATAAAGTGGTTGCTGAATCCTCCAAGCAATGATTCCTCCTAGCAATGACCATCCCCATACCCAAAGCGCTTCTTGCCACCCAGACCACCACCAGAACAAAGGTCTTTTGTCAAGCACTGCACTGAGAATCTGGCTGATCATATGTGCTTGGACAAATACCCCCGGAATTTGCTTATCATTGTCTGCTGCGTTGCTGGTGTAGGGGGTTTTCCAATAATCAGGACTGCTTGAGCTTGAGGCTATAACACCAATTAAAACGATGCGATTCTTTAATGATTCGATTAACTCCGGCTTAATTTGATCGCTTAAAATATCTTTCAAAGATACTTGCCGAGCAATCTTTTTTGGAGAAAGCAGGGAACGATAATTAAGCAATATTTGATAACCGGATGCATCAAATTTTTGGTAACCACTAGTATGAGGTTTTAATTCGTTAAATTCTACATCGCCAATCTGCAAGTTTTTCTTTGAATTGATTTTCCATCTAATACCTTGTGCGTTCAAATAATGTTGTGCTAACTGAAAATTAAAAGAATATTCTGCCACACAGGGAGATTTTGTCGGTGGGGTTAAGTGTATAAGTTGACGACGGGCAATCTCATCTTCATCGGCGACAAAATCACTAAAACTCTGGCGTTGTATTGGGACTTGAGGTGGTGGAGGAACGGCATCCTGTGCGTTATCAACCTGAACGGCAACTTTACACAGTGCAAACAGGCGATCGTCAGAAAGCAAGCGATTTGCTAAATCAGGATATTTGCGGTCAGATGGGAAATTCTGGTATATATCTAGACCAATAGCTTTTGGTTGATATGAGTCTAGTTTTTGCAAAAGTTGATTGAATGCTTGGTCTGATAGCGACCAACGCAGATTCATTTTTTGCTGAATTTGATATTGAATATCTGCTTCATCAATTGTGACGATTAATAAACGGGAATCTTGCTTTTCATCAGGCGATCGCAACTGCATTAAATGGTCATAAGATTGCAATTCCCAAGGTTGCAGCATCCCTAGATAGCGTACTCCCATGACTAAGGTTCCCACAAGTACACTGGCAATCAACAGCGTTGACAAGCTATGCTGAAGCCGAATTTCGTCGCTTTTGGTAGCTTTATATTGTTTTTGGGTAGAAATAATTGTTTTTGCCGATTGTGACCAAATCATCGGTGCTACGGCAGGGTTTTGACAAATTACAGGTAGCCATGTCGCGCAGGGATATTCATTTTCTAATCCTTGCAGTCTTTCTCTTGCATAACGCACCGCTGTATATAAAGATTGTCCGCTGGAAAATTCCGCCAGAAAATACTTTAAAAATTTTTGCGCTACCAAGTCTGGGACTGGTTCTCGCATAACAATTACTTGCGGAATCTGCAAACTCTGTAGTTGCTGCGCTAAACCCAAACCATCGCAAGAGTTAAAAATTGCTAACTTTAAACCGCGTGCGATCGCTTGAGTGAGAGCATACTTTAATTGATCCAGCGTTAAACTATCTGTTTGATTAAGTTGCAACCATCCTTTCTCTTTAGTGCAGCTATGACCGGCAAAAAAGAGAATATCCCAACTTTGTTTCCAAAGGCGATCGTTTAAATCGTTTAACGATGGTTCTACTAAAAATTCTATCTCTGCTTGATGCGATAATTCTTCTAAGAAAGTTCGATCCTGACTAATTTCAATTCCTTGACTGTCACCAAAAATAGCTAAGATTTTAATTTCTTCACTGCTATTTGCGGTAATTATATTCGATTGTTGATACTCTGCTGCACTTAACGCGACTTCCGCACCAGGATAATCTGTAAAAAAGTTCCACAAATGCCAAGGAAGATGCCGCAATTGATTATCATTGGTTTCAATAATAAAGCGAATTTCTACAGATGGTTCTAATTGCGTGCGTAATTGTTGGTCAATTTTGTGAAACTGCGTTGAATTAAGCCATGCATTGATACTGTTGTCTAACTGTTCGCATAAATCGTGAAGCTCGACTTCAGAAACATTAGTTACATAAGCTTCTTCAATTTCAAAATCGTCGTCAACTTCAGCTTCGACATGAACACGCAAACCGAGACGCTGATAAAAAAATGAATAGAGCGATCGCCAATTGCGGTATAGTACAGCAATTTTTGGTGCGGCTGGCAAACTAGCAGTAAACTTCATTCCGTAAGGGTTGTTTTGTTCCCCAAGCTGGACAGTTACCGCTGGAAAGCCATCCTCTAAATTACCCTGTCCTAAGCTTAAAACAACTAACCTACTCATCTTCGTCTGACAAAACAACGGTCAGATAATAGATACCGAACTTAAAGTAGCATTTTCGCAAGTTGTTTACATCAGCCTTGCGTTAGATTTGTAAAAGTAAATTACGTTATCCTAATTACTGATATTAAATTTTACATATCTCCCAAAGTAATAGCACCAGATAATTTAAAAAATATTAATCTTCGTCACTTTCCGCAAAATTTACTTGCTCGTAAAGGTCGGTCAATGCAATTTGAAAATCAATCGTTTCAAATGATAAAGTTGCATCACCTTCAATTTCATCAAAAATCCATTTCCCATCAGCAGTTTTTACATAATGCATCACATGATATTGATATTGGTCAATTAAAATATATTCCTTAAATTCAGGGATAGAACGATAATAAAGAAATTTATTCCCCTGGTCATAATTTTGAGTTGATTTAGATAAAACTTCCGCAATTAGTAACGGATTCATTACAGTTGTTGTACTTGTTCCCGTATAAACAGGTTGTCCTTGAATTACCATCACATCTGGATAAGTATATTGCCGATACCTCGGTATCCATAAACGCACATCACCGATATAAACCCGATAATTTTGCCCTTTTAGGGAAAATTTTAGATTTGCATAAAAGTTACCAGCAATTTGGTTATGATTTGTAGTGCCACCCGTCATCGGAACGATTTCTCCATCACGGTATTCGCTTTTATATTCTGCCTTTTCTTCTAGTTCTAAATATTCTTCAGGTGTGTAATGACGTTTTTGTGTTTCTAACTGCATAAAGATACCACCTATTCTTGTACTACTAATATTTTCTGGGCAGAAAACTACGGTTATCAAGGTAGACGAGGTTTAAATAATCTTTATTTTACTTGCTGCTCTCGTTGCTTTTGCCCGTGCTTGTTGAACATCAACACCTTTCGCTAAAGCTACTCCCATTCTTCTATATGGATGAGCATTAGGTTTACCAAATAGTTTAATATCAACATCTTTTTCTGACAAGGCATCAGCAACACCAGTAAAAGCGATATCATCTGACTTTTGCGAAGCTAAAATTACCGCACTTGCTGATGCTCCCAACTGTTCTATATTGGGAATGGGCAAATTTAAAATAGCTCTTAAGTGCAATTCAAATTCATTCAAGTTTTGGGAGATTAACGTCACCATCCCTGTATCATGAGGTCTTGGGGAAAGTTCTGAAAAAATAACTTCATCTTTGGTAATGAAAAACTCAACTCCAAAGATTCCTGCACCTCCTAAAGCATCGGTAACTTGTTTGGCAATTTCTTCAGCATTCGATATCATTTTTTCAGAAATTATAGCAGGTTGCCAAGACTCTTGATAATCTCCTCTTTCTTGACGATGACCGATAGGAGAACAGAAAATAGTTGGTGCATCCCACTGCTTAATTGTCAATAAAGTTATTTCAATTTCAAAGTTGATAAATTCTTCAACAATTACCTTTTTACTGTCACCTCTAGAATTAGCGATCGCACTCTGCCAAGCCTTCTCAACCTCACTTGAATTCTGCACTACAGATTGACCTTTTCCTGATGATGACATCACAGGTTTGACAATATTAGGAAACCCAATTTCATTACTAACAGCAATCAACTCTTCTAAGTTTTCAGCATAACCATATTTAGCAGTTCTGATGCCTAATTGCTTATGTGCTAACTCCCTAATTCTGTCACGATTCATCGTATAATTAGTAGCCGCTGCCGTCGGTATAACCGTAATTC
>JBPCQW010000359.1:0-3812 GCA_050997715.1 Hassallia sp. | reverse complement strand
GTTTGGATGCAGGTGCTGATGACTACTTGGTGAAGCCATTTGGAATGGCGGAATTACTAGCTAGGTTGCGTGCTTTGCAAAGGCGATCGCCTCAATTTCCATCTCAGGAATTAACTGTTGGCAACCTCACTCTAGATTACGGCAACAGTGCGGTTGTAAGTCACAACCCTGAGGCTGATAAACAGGTAATTCCCCTAACTAATAAAGAATTTCAGCTATTAGAATATTTTCTCAAGCACCCAAATCAAATTGTCACAAGTGAACAGATTCGTTATCAGCTTTGGGAAGTCAGTTCAGAAACTATTAGTAATGTAGTTGCAGCGCAAATGCGTTTGCTGCGTCGGAAGTTAGTGCAGGGTGGCTGCGCTAACTTAATTGAAACTTTGCATGGTTTGGGATATCGTCTGAATATGACCGATGAATCAAAATAAACTGTTTAATTTGACCCGGATTCGTTTGGCTTTGTCATATGCAATGGTCATGGGTCTGATTTTAAGTTTGTGCGGATTTGGTGTCTATAAAGCAGTATCTCATGCCCATTGGGTAACATTAGATCAAGAAGTAGAATCTGTTGCAGGAACTTTGCACGATAGTATTGAACTGAAACTAAAGCAGCCTGGACGCTTGGAAGCAGTCATACAAGAGCTTTTACCAAATATCTGCGTAGTTGGAGATAGGTGCATTCAAGAACAATCAAACCCCAAACGTCATACTCTTAGTGCCATCAATCAAGGCTATTATTATGTTCGTTTTTTTGATAATTCCGGACGCTTGATTGCGATCGCAGGTTCTTATCCAGAAGGACTATCTTCTGTTTTGAATAAAAAACTTTGGCAAACTCTCAAAGATAGCCAAGGCAAATCATACCATCAAATTTCTTTTGTGTTGCACACCCAAGATAATCGCAATTGGGGATACATCCAAGTCGGGCGAAGTCTGGAAGATTTTAATAGTTATCTAGATGCGGTAAAATTGATTTTAGCATTGGGATTGCCATTAGCAATGGGTTTGGTTACTGCTGCTAGTTGGTGGTTAGCAGGATTAGCGATGCAACCGATTTACCAATCTTACAGACAGATTCAACAGTTTACAGCGGATGCGGCACATGAATTGCGAACACCTTTAGCGGCAACACAAGCAACGGTGGAATCAGCACTTTTAATGCCGCAACTGGATGAAGCTGAGGTGCGGGATATTCTCCAAACTCTACAGCGTCAGAATTTGCGACTGATTACGCTGGTTTCAGATTTGCTGTTGTTGGCTCGTTTGGATAAACAACCGACACTACGTCACGAATGTTGCTTGAATGAAGTTGTCAGTGACTTAATTGAGGAATTTGCAGCGATGGCGTATACTGCCAAAGTGACGCTCACATCTTCTATCCGAGTGGATGAACCTATCAATATTATCAGCAATTGCGACCAGCTTTATCGTTTAATTTCTAACTTAATTGTGAATGCAATTCAATATACACCAACTGGGGGGAAAGTTACTGTTGTCTTAGATCGCAGTGATAATTATGCTGTAATTCAAGTTGAAGATACTGGTATTGGCATTGCACAGCAAGAGATACCGCGAATATTTGATCGCTTTTATCGAGTAAATAGCGATCGCTCTCGTAGCAGTGGTGGTTCTGGATTAGGTTTAGCGATCGCTTTTGCGATCGTTCAAGCACACCAAGGCAACTTTAATGTAGAAAGTAAATTAGGTAAAGGTAGCACTTTTACCGTTCAATTGCCCTTCGATGTCGCTCCACTTAACAGCATTCGTTCTCAATTTAAATCGTTGATAGGTAATGGGTAGTGGGGAGAGACGGGGACATGGGGACAAGGAGGACAAGGAGGACAAGGAGGACATGGGGACAAGGAGGACACGGGGGACAAGGGGGACAAACAACTTTTGACTTTTGACTGTTAACTAATGACTAATCCCCAATTCCTAGTAAAATAACTTGGCATTGTCGCACGTTTACAGGTTAAGAATCATGGCTCAAGCTAAGATTGGGATTATTGGTGGCAGCGGTTTATACAAGATGGATGCGCTGAAAGATGTAGAGGAGGTGCATGTTGAAACACCATTTGGTTCACCTTCTGATGCTTTGATTCTGGGAACTTTGGACGGGACGCAGGTAGCTTTTTTAGCGCGTCATGGACGCAATCATACGCTTTTGCCTTCTGAGTTGCCTTTTCGTGCGAATATCTATGCGATGAAACAATTGGGTGTGGAGTATTTAATTTCTGCTAGTGCGGTGGGTTCGTTGAAGGAAGAAGCTAAACCTCTAGATATGGTGGTTCCGGATCAGTTTATTGATCGAACCAAAAATCGGGTTTCAACTTTCTTCGGGGAAGGAATTGTGGCTCATATTGCTTTTGGTGATCCGATTTGTCGCAATTTAGCTGGAGTTTTGGGGGATGCGATCGCTTCTCTTAATCTACCAGATGTAAGTCTGCATCTGGGTGGGACTTATGTCTGCATGGAAGGACCAGCATTTTCAACTAAAGCAGAATCGCATCTTTACCGCAGCTGGGGTGCAACGGTAATCGGGATGACGAATTTACCAGAAGCGAAGTTAGCAAGAGAAGCGGAAATCGCTTATGCAACTTTAGCGTTAGTGACAGATTATGATTGTTGGCACTCAGATCATGATAGTGTGACGGTGGAAATGGTGATTGCAAATTTACAGCGGAATGCGGTAAATGCTCAAAAGGTGATTCAAGAAACTGTGCGACGTTTGAGTGAAAATCCACCGTCATCTGATGCTCATTCTGCCTTGAAGTATGCGATTTTGACGAATTTAGAAAAAGCATCGGCGGTGACAAAACAGAAGTTAGGATTGCTGTTGCAGAAGTATTTATAGACACGAAGCGATGAGCGATCGCACTACACCCAATGGCAGAATCATAACAGCACACGCGCTCATAAGTCTCCTGCGTCATGGTTTTCAAGATCCATTTTATTTAGTGGATGATATTATTGAAAACTATTCACGCAGGACGACACAAGATGATGGATCAACGGTTTATATTCAACGTGCAGCAGGAAGACGAAGAAGATATAACATTGTGATTGAGGGTGAAGAGGGAATTGTTACCGGACTATTGAATTTGACGGCGCGTGAATTACAAAACCTTGGGCAAAATTACGGGTTTGATTCAAATCTATAAGTAGAGGAAAACCATGATTGGCAAATGCTTGCTTGAGACTGAGGGATATAAAATTTTCTTCGAGTTCAAAAGTTTAGAAACTAGCAAACAAGATGTTGATCTGATTGTGGAGTTTCAACTTAATCCACATCTTGGCGGTTTGGTGGTGAAGTCTATACATAGCATTTTTGCTATCAAGGATTTAGAACGTCTAATAAATTATTTTGAGGAACATATCGCTTGTTTAAAAGTAGATCCTGACAGTGAATCATCTATTTTTATAAGCTATGGGCTTGGCTTTCAAGTTCAAGCTTTGTCAGGAGAGGTACGCTCTTCAAGCGATGGAGAATTTACTATGCGATTTATGGTAAATGTAGGTCAGAGTGACTTTGCAGATAGCCGAACTTATGTTGGTGGTGAATCTGAGGTGACATTGGAAAATATTAAAAGTTTCACTTCATCGCTTCAAAGAGTATTGAGAGAATTGAGTTGTGTTGAGGCAGTTTTGTAGTAAACACTCGATATATATTGTAAATTAGCCTCACCCTTCTAGGGCTTGTCGTTACCAACATATTTTAAACTGAGCTTAGGGTGTATTAGAGTCAGAATATGAAGTTGGAAAATTTCACAGACCTCCAGTCTTGGGCAGTTGAGCAATGGGAAGATGCC
>JBPCQW010000332.1:0-8093 GCA_050997715.1 Hassallia sp. | reverse complement strand
CTTTTAAAGTCTTTTGCAAAGCATCAGAAGAAGTATTGGGGTTTTGGTCTTGATGTGCGAGGAGGAATAGGGGAGTGGGGGAAGTTAAATTTTGGATTTTAAATTCTCTGGCTACTCCCATCATTTCCCCAATATGTACATGAGTTCTTTGGGTGGTTGCAATCAATACTGGCACTTGCGATGTTTTTTGAATTAGTTGCACAAAAAGGTCAGGACGGTAGTATTTTTGATAACCTAGATTGCTCAAAACTGTGACTGCGCTGAAAAATCCCATCAGCCAAATTATCACCATAACTTTTTTTCCAGAACTTCTTGGACGCCCAACTTGAGGATGCCAGGAAACTGCGAAACTTGCCCCTAGTAAGACTATGACAGCAGGAAAGTAAACAAAGTTATAGCGGGCGCCGCGTGTTAAGTCAATACCGAGAAAATAGGTGAAGATAAAAAATAAAGCGATCGCACTCACAACCACAACAACAAACACCTCAGTCATCAAACGAGTTTCTGGTTGTTTTAGCCGAACCTTCAAACCACCAAACAGAATTGGTAATAGCCAAATAAAGTAAATCAGCATCACCATCCCAGAAACAAGCACAATCCATAAATGCGGTGATTCAATTGGTAGCAAAAACTGCATTGTTACCCATGCGGCAAAAGCTTGAAAAAGTGGGCTGATCCAAGCAAATCCCACACGCGGTGCTTGAATCCAATCAGTTAATTTATCACCATAGCTATTCTGTAAAAACACTGGCAACCAAACTACACCCGCGACAAAAGTGCCAGCCGCAACTGCATAGATGCGCGACCAGGGGGAGTGGGGGAGTGGGGGAGCAGGGGAAGCAGGGGAAGCAAATTCCTCCTTGTCCCCCTTGTCCTCCTTGTCCCCCTTGTCCCTGCCCCCTTCCCTCCACTGTTGCCAAGCAAGATGAATCAAAACTATGGCTTCAGTGCAAAGGGTGAGGCTGAAGAAGTAATGAGTCGCAATGCCTAAAGCATTAATTACCACCCAGGAAAGTGCTATTAAGATAGGTAATTGGGTGCGGTTTTGGATATGACGTGTGGTGATTACCAAACAGGCTAAGGAAGCAATTACCCACAAGATTGCTAAAGTGTAGTGACGCGCTTCTTGTGCCAGAAAAATGCCGTAGGGTGATACTGCCATTATTGCCGCTGCGATATGAGCAATTAAGCGGGAGCGAAAAGTCAACCAACTTAAGGCATAGATGGCAGGGATGGATAAAGCACCGAAAACAGCCGAGAGCGATCGCGCTCCCCACAACGACACTAAACCATCTTCTGTGGGAAATAACCGCATCCACCAGTGAGCCAGCATAAAATAAAGTGGCGGATGGTTACTTTCAGTGCTTAAGTGTGTCCATACGTCATTGATGCTAGCACTCGCTGTAGAACGTAGTGGCTGCAACAAAACATCAGGAGCGATCGCTTGATCTAGGGGAACTCCCAGAAAACTATTCCCCAGGCTAAATACTAGGGTAGAAAATTCATCAGTCCAAGGAGGCTTTGCAGTTAAGTTGGTTAGCCGCAAACCGATACCGATGAATAGCCACATCAAAAGTAGCAAGGGGTGAAACCAGCGTTTATAAAGGGAAAATTTCATTTTGGTGGTATCAACCAATCAATTTGTAGATATAGACTTGGGATTTGAGATTTGTGTTCAATCTAAAGTCCCAAGTTTATATCTAATAACGAATTGCTTCAAATGTATAATCCTCTAACAGAGGATTCCCCATCCTCTTTTTATTTCTCCCAGTCCCCTTATTTTACTTGCGTCACGCGCCAACTAAGTTTTAAGTTAACTCAGAAGTTCCACACCATTGTCAAAGCGATCGCAATATTTTCGACGAAATAATTAGTTTTTATACCAGTATATTTATAGTTTACACCTGAGATTTTGTCTACAAAAGTGTCGTTTACACATTTGGGATGCTTATCTTCACAGCCTACTATAATTACTTAATTCTTACAAATCCCGCTTTCTCAATTAGTTCTTGACGTGGAGGAGTTAAAACTAAATTTGCATAAGCTTCACCAGCTTGCTTAGACCTGGGGTCATTATCCTTATAAATGACAAATAATCTATTTATTAATGGATATTCACCCTTACTAAAGGCAGCCAAATTAGGTTTATTTTTGTTTTTAGATGTACATTTTTGTGGAGGTATAAATGGTTGCTGATATGGCGAGATTAAATCATTATAATTATTGCCAATACTTAAAGCTTTAACTTGACATTGAGTTACTATATGTGCCGCTGAACTAATGAAAATCCCACCTCTATTTTTTTTATTGATTACTTTTTGTAGACCATCAGTAATACCCGGAGCATTTGGTATATCTTGGATATCTTGACGAAGTGGCTGTCCGTCCAAAATATTTTGTTTTAATAACTCAAAGGTACTAGCATTTTTTCCGGCATAAACAGTTAACTTTAAATCTTCAGCAATACCAAGTTGATTCAAATTAGTGATTTTACCTGTAAGAATATCTCGAAGTTGCTTTTTGGTTAAACCACTTATTGGTAAACTATGATTTACTGCAACAGCAGTACCATCATATGCAACAGGAATTTGGTGAAGAGTATCTCCTTGAACTTTAGCTTTTTTATATTCCTCCCCTGTGACATTGCGAGAGGAAATTGCAAAATCTGCTTGTCCTTTAAGTAATAATTCAATACCATATCCTGAACCGGGACCTATTCCCGGACGAGGCATAAAAATTAACTGGAATTTTGGACAAGTATTTTGAATACTCTTTTCTACATCTGGTCTAAAAAGTTGCCAAGTTGTACTACCACTATAAGAAAATCTTCCACCTGGAACTTTTAACTCCATACAAACTGAAGGAGTAGTACCCGATATATATAACCAAATTCCGGCTGAAACCAAACTTATAAGTCCCAATCCGACTAAAAATCGCCTAAAATAACTTGCTCTGACCCTATTAGATGGTGGTTGGGTAGGAGAAATTGTTGCTGGTAATCGCTGATAAATAGAATTTTTTCTTTGGTTTGGTATTGTGACACCATCGAGTTTTTCAAGTATTTCTAAAACTTCAGAAGCTAATTGATATCTTCGATTTGGTTGAGTGCAAACCATTTTTTTCAAAATGCCACTCAAACGGTAATTAATATTTCTTTGAACTAATTGATTTATTTCATCAGTCTCAACATTTCTTGTGAACTTTGTCGGATTTAAACCTGTCAATGCTTGAATACCAATAATACCTAACGCATAAATATCGCTACAAAATTGAGGTGTTCCTTGACTTTGTTCTAATGGCATATAGCCAGGAGTACCAATAATTACTGTGTTTGGGTCTGCTAAGGTTTCTTTAACTGCACCGAAATCAATTAAGACAATTTTGTTATCTTTCTTGCGTCTAATTAAATTCGCTGGTTTAATATCTCGATGAATAACACTCTTGCTATGAATATAATCTAAAATTTGCAAAACATCTTTTAATAAATTAGTTACCTCAGATTCAGACAGAATTTTTCCTCGATCAAGAATCTGTGCAAGAGTTTTTCCTTCAACATACTCCTGAACTAAATAAAATCCCTGATTTTCTTCAAAGTAGGCAAATAATTGAGGTATTTGGTCATGTTTTTCACCCAAGCGATGAAGCGTTTCAGCCTCACGAGCAAATAATTTTCTTGCAACCTCTAAAAAACTAGGATGAGCAATTTGCGGTTTAAGCCTTTTAACAACACATAAAGAGTTGAAACGCTCTAAATCTTCTGCTTTATAAGTCTCACCAAATCCACCAGTTCCCAAATACTCAATAATTTTGTAACGTTTGCGTAAAATAGTTTTAAGCATTAGTCAAAGCATGTTTATTTAAGTATTTAAATAAGTATATACGTACAATTGTATCTTATTACTCTAAAATTTATTAATAAAACGTAAAAATCTCTTAACTACGTTTTAACCACTGTTATCCAAAAATCTCCGGACTTTAAGCCTCGCCAGTGTCAATGCCTGCCACAATAAAAGATGTGCTGTGTTTATTAAATTACTGTGACTACTGTAACTGTTGATGCTATTCTTAACCGTGCCTTAATCGGGTACGATTTGTCTCCTGAAGAAGGAGTAGTTTTATTAAAACAAACAGACTCAAGTGCGATCGCCTCTATTCGCTCTACAGCTGATAAACTCCGCTATACTCAAGCCGGCGATACTGTCACCTACGTAATTAATCGCAATATTAACTTTACTAATATCTGTGAGCAGCACTGTAGTTTCTGCGCTTTCCGGCGCGATGATGGTGAAGCGGGTGCTTATTGGTTAGATTGGGCGCAAATTTTGCCAAAATTGACAGATGGGGTGCAGCGGGGTGCGACGGAAATTTGTATGCAAGGAGGATTAAATCTACAAGCAAAGGTGAATGGCAAATCTTTGCCTTATTACCTCAAACTAGTAGAAAGCATTAAGCAAGAATTTCCGCATTTGCATCTACACGCATTCTCTCCCCAGGAAGTGCAATTTATTGCTAGGGAAGACGGACTGAAGTATGCTGATGTAATTGTCGCTTTCCGAGATGCTGGTGTTGGTTCAATGCCAGGAACAGCAGCTGAAGTGTTGAATGATGATGTGCGACGCATATTGTGTCCAGAAAAGATTGACACAGCTACTTGGCTAGAAATTGTCAGTACAGCGCACAAATTAGGTTTGCCTACCACTTGTACTATGCTGTCAGGACATATTGAAACCCCAGAACAGCAAATAGAGCATTTAGAAAAATTGCGCGAGCTTCAAAAAACCGCGATTAACCAAAGCTACCCAGCTAAGATTACTGAATTTATTTTACTACCCTTTGTCGGACAAGAAGCGCCCAAACCTCTACGCCGCCGTGTCGGACGCGATCAACCAGTTTTAGCTGATGCATTACTACTTACCGCCGTTGCGCGAATTTACTTAGGAAATTGGATTTCTAACCATCAGCCAAGTTGGGTAAAACTGGGACTAGCGGGTGCAATGGAAGCTTTAGTTTCCGGTTGTAACGATATCGGCGGCACATTAATGGAAGAGCATATTACCACAATGGCAGGTGCTGTGGGTGGCACTTGTATGGAAGTTGATACCCTGCAAGCTGCTGTTACTTCTTTAGGAAGACCTTACCAACAGAGGGATACCCTTTATCAAAAAGTTAGGAGTTAAAAGTTATGAGTTAAGAGTTTTAAATTTTTGACTCCTAACTCCTAACTCCTGACTCCTCACTTTTAACTCAGCACTCAGTTGATCCTCTGGATACCAATACAGGATAGGATGGACGTTGATTTATGCGTTATTTCACACTTTGACTTATGAAGCGCTATTGGTCACGTCTGCTTGCCCTGGTTTTGGTTTTAGCGATCGGCTTGATGGGCTGTGGTAGTCCGGATAGTTTGACCGGAAATTATAGCCAAGACACTTTGGCAGTAGTTAATATCATGAAAAATGTGTTGGAACTTCCCAACGATGCACCAGATAAAGCAGCAATTCAAGCAGAAGCGCGTCAAAAAATTAATGACTTTTCGGCTCGCTACCAGCGGGTTAGCTCTGTTTCTGGTCTGAACTCGTTTACAACGATGCGGACGGCTCTAAATTCCCTAGCTGGACACTACAGTTCTTACCCAAATCGTCCCGTGCCAGAAAAGTTGAAAAAACGCCTACAGGTTGAATTTCAACTGGTAGAGACGGCTTTGAAGCGTGACGGTTAACTATCTGCTGCTTTCAGCAGTTGAGAGTCAAAAGTTAAAAGTTAAAATTTTTGACTTTTGAACAAACACTTGATTGTGGTCAAAACCATTTTTCGTAGTGTTATACTTTTGGCTCTTGACTATATTCTTGTTTTCTGATATAAAATTTAAATTTTCAAAAGACTTTGTGCTATAAATGCCTGTGGATACCACGGGATTTTTATTGGCAAAAAAACAACTATGGACGCATGTCAACGCGGTAAAAATTATTGTAAATTAACTCAATAACAAAATGTGGCAACAGAAACATGGTTTTGGAAGTCTTTAAAATTTAGGCTTCAATACTCCCATTAATCAACTCGAAAATTTAAATTTACATCGCCCCAAATAATCTGATTTGGGGTTGATGATTCTTTTGTCTTCATATAATAATTAACCGATGAACTGCGTACACTATAAGGTATAAAAAATACTTTTTTCTAGCTCTAGCCCCTAATTTATATTTTCAAGTCACACCCTCATGTACTTCATACATAGAAGTAATGAAAATGTGTCTTCCCCAATCCCCAGTCCCTAGTCCCTAGTCCCTAGTCAGGTATGTCTAACCGTCCCTTGAATATTGCAAAACCAATATTATTTTGGCATCGCTTCTTCGCTGTTATGTTCAGCACTAGTCTGCTGATTCCCTCAGTAGTTGTTAGTCAACCAGCAGAAGCGCAAGTAAACGACTATTGCCAGTTATCAGCAACGGCAACTCAAGAAAAAGACAATTTACGCGCTTTGGCACAAAAAGGCAATCAAGATGCCCAAAGCAATTATCGGCAGTTGTTGCAACAACATGCAGAAGCTTTGCGAGAATGCCGCAGTCGCACTTGGCCCCAAGTTCAAGCAATTTGGTTGCGCTTGTATCCTTGTGACATTCAACCGGGAGCAATCGATCAAATTATGGATCGAATTGTTAGCCGGGGCTATAACCAAGTTTTTTTAGAAGCGTTTTATGATGGGCAAGTGTTGTTGCCATCAGGATCTAATCCGACGGTTTGGCCCTCTGTGGTTCGCACACCAGGGTCAGAAAAAGTTGATTTGTTAGCCCAAGCAATTCAAAAAGGACGAGAACGCGGTTTGAAGGTTTACGCTTGGATGTTTACAACCAATTTTGGTTATACTTATGCCCAGCGTCAAGATAGGCAAGGTGCGATCGCTCGCAATGGCAAAGGTCAAACTAGCTTATATGTTGTAGATAACGGCAGTCAGGTGTTTATTGACCCCTACAACTTGCAAGCAAAACGCGACTATTACCAACTTCAACAAGAAGTAATCCGTCGTCGCCCTGATGGAGTACTGTTTGACTATGTACGCTATCCGCGACAGGCTGGAACTGATTCTATCGCCACTAAGGTTACAGATTTATGGCTATTTACAGAAGCCACTCAACAGGCATTATTTCAACGCGCACAGAATTCTAAAGGGTTGGACTTGATTCGGCGCTTTTTGAGTAAGGGATACGTCACAGCCGGCGATATCGCTGATGTCGATAAAGTGTATCCTACTGAAGGTGAACCAATGTGGCAAGGTCGCATTCCCCCAGCAGTAACAGCAGAAAAATCGCTGATGACTGCAAACGAAAGGCAACCACTGATGCAAGTAGAATTATGGCAGCTTGCAGTTGCCCACGCGATGCAAGGTATCCTGGATTTTGTCGCTTTAGCTAGTTACCCCGCACAGCAACTAGGTATTCCCGCAGGGGTGGTGTTTTTCCCGGAAGGAAATCAATCATTAGGACAAGGTTATGATTCTCGCTTGCAACCTTGGGATAGATTTCCCAGTAACCTAGAATGGCATCCGATGTTGTATGCTAATTGCGCCGATAGTGCTTGTATTGTTGCTCAAGCACAACGGGTTTTAAGTATGGCAAAACCAGGGACGCAGGTGATTCCCGCTTTAGCCGGCAAGTGGGGTGAATCGATTAGTAATCGTCCACCGCTAGAAGTGCAAATGCAAGCACTAAAACAATTAGCCCCGCAACTTAAAGGTGTGAGCCATTTTGCTTATTCTTGGCAATTTCCCGAACATGATGGCGATCGCAAGTTCTGTCGTGTTCGTTGAAGAGATAAGGAGACAAGGGGGACAAGGGGGGCAAGGGGGACAAAGGAGATAAGGAGATAAGGAGAATAATTCTTCTTTCCCCCCGTCCCCCCATCCCCCCCTTTCCCCCTCTCCCCATCCCCCACTTACACTCTTGGTTGCAACTTGAGGAAATCAATGAAGTCTAGAAGTTCTGCATCTGTTAATTGAGTACGCGATCGCTTACCATACCTTTCATGCAAAAACTGTCGTCCTACTTCTTGCGTCCAATTCAATTGTGCTAAATATGTGTCTGTTTGAGCTATCAAAG